>JAAFHO010000528.1 GCA_013297575.1 Chitinophagales bacterium | reverse complement strand
ACACATTTCAAAACAGCACCCTACAAAAAAACTCTTAAAAAAATTACCACAATCCAATACATCGAATATACCTTTGCACCGTATTAGTACAGTAGTACAAGACAAGCATACAGCATGTTACAACACAGCACATATTATTTTGGTTATTTTAGCTGCTTTTTTAATTTTAAAAAAGAGATAGGAATTTCCATGCTGCGATGTTGTAAATAAAAATAAACAATAAACAACACCAAAAAGGGAGTTTCTGTCACACAGAGGCTCCCTTTTCTTTTTTTATCACATGACAAAAGTAGTAATTCAAGGTATCAGGGGTGCATTTCATGAAGTAGCCGCCCGTGCATTTTTCGGACAAGAGATTGAGGTGGTGCCCGCCCTGTCATTCAATGCCCTTTTTGATATGGCCGAGGCTGGAAAGGTTTGTAATACCGCCATTGTTGCAATCGAAAACAGTTTGGCGGGTAGCATTTTAGGGAATTATAAGTTATTGAATAACAGTAATTTAAAAATTGTAGGAGAGGTATTTTTACCCATCCAACAGAACCTAATGGTACTTCCCGGGATGACTATTGCCGACCTCAACGAAGTACGCTCCCATCCCATGGCACTAGCGCAATGCGCAGAGTTTTTCAAAAAACATCCCCATATCCGACTGGTCGAATCTGATGATACTGCTGCCAGTGCCGAGCGCATTGCCCGCCGACATAGCAAACATATCGGTGCTATTGCAGGCGCATTGGCTGCGGAAATTTATGGGCTTGATATTATCGCCCACGGCATTGAAGACAATCCGATGAATTACACCCGTTTTCTAGCACTTGTGCCACAAAATCAAGAAAATATATCCCAAAATGCCAATAAATCCTCTATCTCCTTTGTCACACCACATCAACCCGGCTGCCTTAGTAAAGCACTGACCAGTATGGCTGATAATGGTGCCAACCTGACCAAAATACAGTCGGTGCCTATTGAAGAAAAAGTATGGGAATATCGGTTTTTCCTCGATTATACTTTCGATAAAATGGAAGATAACATATTAATTATCAACCAATTACAATCCATTGTCACTGACTTGAAAATACTTGGTACCTACCAAGCATCTACACTTTAATTTATCAAACAAGATATAATGACACATATCAAAACCGCATCGAGATTAGAAGGTATTAGCGAATATTATTTTGCGGCCAAACTCCGTGAAATAGCGGAGATGCGCGCTGCTGGGAAAAACGTTATCAACTTAGGTATTGGATCACCTGACCTACCCCCCGATCCTTCTGTTTTGGAAAGTTTACATACTTCGGCCCAAATGCCCACTTCACATGGTTACCAATCTTATACAGGTACGCCTGCCTTGCGCGAGGCTTGGGCAAAGTGGTACGATACTTTTTATCAGGCAAAATTAGATCCAGCCACCGAAATTTTGCCTTTAATTGGTTCAAAAGAAGGCATTATGCACATCGCCATGACTTTTTTGGAAGCGGGTGACATCGCGTTAGTGCCCAACCCGGGCTACCCTACATACCGCGCAGCATCCATGCTGGCAGGGGCTACGGTACAGTATTACGACCTTTCTGCCGAAATGGAATGGCAACCTGATCTAGTAGCATTGGAGGCGCAAGATTTGAGCAAAGTAAAAATTATGTGGGTCAATTACCCGCACATGCCCACAGGTGCGCCCGCAAAAAGCGAGGTATTCCGCTCCTTAATTGCATTTGGCAAAAAACATAACATCCTGATTGTCAATGATAATCCGTATAGTTTTATCCTGAACAGTAACCCGCAGAGCATCCTATCGCAACCCGGCGCAATGGATGTCGCGCTAGAACTTAATTCGCTATCAAAATCCAATAATATGGCTGGTTGGCGTATGGGTGCGGTATTGGGCAATCCTGCGCATTTGACGGCTATTTTACGCTTTAAAAGCAATATGGATTCGGGGCAATTTTTACCGATGCAACATGCCGCTATTCAAGCATTGAACCTTTCTAAAGATTGGTACACACAATTAAATACAACCTATACCGAACGGCAAGTACAAGCATTTGCTATTTTACAAGCCATTGATTGTCAATTTGATAGCAACCAACAAGGTATGTTTGTTTGGGCAAAAATTCCCGATCATTGGGCGGATTGCTACGCGCTGAGCGATCACTTATTGTATCAGGCCAATGTTTTCCTGACCCCGGGTGGTATTTTTGGATCGGCAGGCGAGCGTTATGTTCGTATTTCGCTTTGTCAGGATATTGCACTTTTTAAATCAGCATTAGAACGCATAAAAACGCTATGAAAATTGGAGTAATCGGTTTGGGTCTTATTGGTGGATCGTTAGCGATTGGGCTACGTGAAAGTGGTTTTGCAACCTATTTGATTGGTACGGATCTGAATCCCGACCACTCAGCCAAGGCATTAGCGCTTGGATTGGTAGATGAAGTGTTACCACTGGAACAAAATGTAGCATTAGCAGATATTATTCTAGTGACGACACCGGTGGATACCTTAATAAAATTGATCCCTAAAATATTAGGACTGATACGCCCCGATCAATTGGTGCTGGATGCGGGTTCTACCAAACAGCCCATCATCGAAGCCGTGGAAAACCATCCTAATCGCGCCCGCTTTGTGGCGACGCACCCAATGGCAGGTACAGAATACTCTGGCCCAACGGCTGCCATTGCAGGGCTTTTTAACGGGAAAAGGTGCGTTTTTTGCAATACGGAATCGAGCGATATGGATGCTGTGGCACAAACTAAGGCACTTTATGCGTCTTTAGGGATGAAAATTTCGTATTTAGAGGCCGCTGACCACGATTTGCATGTGGCTTATATCAGTCACATATCGCATATCGCTTCGTTTGCCTTGGCACTAACGGTATTGGAAAAAGAGCGACAAGAAGACCGTATTTTTGAACTTGCGGGCGGTGGTTTTAGTAGTACCGCTCGTTTGGCCAAAAGTAATGCCGATACGTGGGTGCCTATTTTTACCCAAAATAGAGATAATGTGCTCGATGTACTCGACGAGTTTATCAATACAGTCAGCCAATTTCGGACGATATTGATCAAAAAAGATTTTAAACGTTTTGACGAATTGATCCGTCAAGCCAACGATATTGGTAGAATTTTAAAAGACTAATTTATTCATTTGTAAATATACTGTAAATCCATAAATTTTAAATATCATGTTCAAAAAAAATGACACTCGACCCTTCCTCATCGCCGGGCCATGCTCCGCCGAGACAGAGGAACAAGTAATGGCTACTGCCCACGGGCTGGCCGACAGCGGCATTGATCTTTTCCGCGCTGGCGTATGGAAACCTCGTACCAAACCGGGCGGATTTGAGGGCAAAGGCGTAGAAGCGCTCCCTTGGTTGCGCCGCGTAAAACAAGAAACGGGGCTTAAAACCACTATAGAAGTGGCCACTGCTAACCAAGTGTATGAAGCCCTTAAACATGGGGTGGATGTACTTTGGATTGGTGCCCGTACTACTGTAAATCCATTTTCGGTACAGGAAATTGCCGATGCGCTCAAAGGCGTGGACGTGCCTGTATTGATTAAAAACCCTGTAAATCCCGACTTAGAACTTTGGATGGGTGCTATTGAACGGATCAGCAATGCTGGCGTTACTCAGATTGGGGCAATTCATCGCGGATTTTCAAGTTACACTAAAACCAAATTCCGAAATGCGCCTTATTGGGAAATTCCAATCGAATTGCGCCGTCGTATGCCCGATTTGCCTATTATTTGTGACAATTCCCATATCTGTGGTAACCGCGAAGACTTGCATGAGGTGGCACAACAAGCATTTGACCTCAATTACGATGGACTGATGACGGAGGTACACCCTACCCCCGATGAAGCATGGAGCGATGCTAAACAACAGATTATTCCTTTTGTATATAAGGAAATGATTAAAAACTTGATTGTGCGTCGTGAAACGAGTAGCAATCCTGAATTTGTAGAGCATATTGAGCAATTGCGCCATAAAATTGACGAAATTGATTTGGAATTGCTCAATTTATTGGGCCGCCGGATGCGTATCGCTGAAGATATTGGTAAGTACAAACACCGCAATAATATTGCTATTTTACAAACGGCTCGCTGGAACGAAATTTTGGAAAAAGGCTACGAACAGGGTCGGAAGCGTGGCTTAAATGATGAGTTTGTGGAGCATTTCCTTACAGCCATACATAAGGAAAGTATTACGCACCAACAAGTGGTGATGCAGGAGAAAAAGGTGGAATTGTGAGGAATGGAATAGGCGATATATCCAACGTAGGGCGTGGTGTGGGGTGTGTGGGGTGTATGGGCGC
>JAAFHO010000515.1 GCA_013297575.1 Chitinophagales bacterium | reverse complement strand
CCTTTAGGCTGATTCCTAAATAGGTTGTCGTCGTGCCATTTCTTTGTTTCATTTGACTTAATGTTGCACGTTTTACATCGCCCCAATGAATAAATCCCAGATCTTTTGTCCAAAATCCGCTCTTCGCTAATTTGAGTTGTGGTTTATGCTCGAATAATTTTCTTAGATTAGGAAAAGTTAGGTACAAACCTGCTAATGTTACTAAACTTGGAAATACTATAAATTTAATTTTCGCATAATTAATTCCCATAAAAACACCTATACAGAGAATTATGATTCCTTGAATAATTGATAAAATAATTGCATTTTTTGAGTAATAAAATTCTTCTTCATAACTAGAAGGTTCGTTAATAGTTGTGTTTTTTGAGAGTGAAGTATGCTGTACATAATGGAATGTTCCATCGGGCATTTTTAACCATTTTTTTTTATTGGAACTAGACCAAAGAGCACCCAATGAGGACAAGGCCACAATACCAACAAGCATATCTCTTTGCAAAATAATTTTTGATATAAACCCAAAATAAATCAAACAGCAAATGCTTATGATAGGTAAAAAAGGAATGAGGTAAACTGTTACAATAAAATTCCGTTGTCTGATGCTTTTATCTGCATCGTCATTTGTGTAATTCATATTTTTTTTAATTTTTAAAATGTACCTTTCGGAGATTTGCACAATTGGAAACGAACCAATTGGCTGTCGAAACAGGCGCTAAATGTATAGATAAAAGTTAATTACGTGTGCCTTGCCAACATTCCATCCAGCAAATTTAATGGACAAACATACTATTCAGATGGAATTGTATAAATTAAAATCCAATAATACGTCAAATTGATGACTTCAAAAGCCCTCGTACGCCCATCAAGTTTCTGGTTTAAAAATGCTGCTGTCGGGAAATTTTTCAAAACCAAATGTTCTGTCCCATCTTCCAGTTTTCTGGTTTGAAAAGTGTTGCCTTGCTCATCAATATTGGTGATTGGATGATTGCTGCTCGCAACGAAATGATTGTCCATAAATACAACTGTCCCACCTGGTACTACTAATTGGTTTACCCTTTGCAAAAAATTGTCAAGATCTTGTAGCAAAATATGACTCCAAATAAAACCAGCAAACAAACCTTCATATTGGTTTTGGTCGGGAAAATTGTAAATATCGGCAACTCCAAAGGATACGTTGTTGTTTTGGTATGTTTTGCTCTTTGCAACGTCGATAACCGCTTCGTTAATGTCTGTTGCGAAAATAGAACTGGCACTTTGCGCAATACGTTCTGTCCAGTAGCCAGTGCCACAAGCGATTTCTAACACTTGTTTGCCGGCAAAGATGTCTTGAACAATTGTTGTTGCCCTTTGCAAGTCGTCTTGTCGTTCCTGTTTGGCGTATATTTTCTCATATTCTTGAGCCCTGTCTTTGTAGTATGCAACGATGTTTGTATTCATATATTTTATTTTTAAAACTGGTTTGAATTTCACTACTGCAAAATTATCTGATCGCTTAGCAAAATTACAAAAAGGAAACAGCACTGTTCATCATTTTTTGGGAAATTTCCGTATTTCCCTTGGTATATTGCTTAAATTGACAACATTAGACTGCTATACACTACGCCCAAAAAAAACGGCCACTTTGTTACAAAGTAGCCGTTTCAATCTCACAAAGTATAATTCATTAATTAATCTTTTTGCCTAGGCGCATCACTTCTATTCGTCTTTTTCTTGTGGTTTGATTTACCCCAAGACCAACCAAAACGTAGTGTTGCCTGACCAAATGCGCCGGATAGTTTTTGGTCGTCAAAACCATCAATATTGCTGTCATTGATAAAACGATAGCCGCCTTCCAAACCCAAGTGCAACCAACGGAAAACATTGATTTCTACGCCAGCAGAAGGTTGTATCGCAAAAATGCGGTCTTCTTGGTTGTCAAATCTTACTTTTCCGGGGCCAAAATCGACATTAATCATAGGATGAATGGCTTTATAGGTCTGGAAACCATAACCAATCGTGCCTCCGTTCCATCTCAAATCGAAGGCTTGATCTTGTAATTCATCCCAGTTTGGGTCACTTTTTAAATCCATGTGCGAAACACCGATCAACAAAGATTTACCAAATTCAAGTCCAAAATGACCACCACGCATATAACTTCTAGTATCTCCAAATTGTGCAACTTGGTGCTTGGAACCGCCCCAAAGACCAGTAAATCCATACGTACGGAACAGCGTACGCTCCCGTTGTGCAGATACGGTGCTCACTGCACCAAAAACAAGAACGAAAAACAATAAAAATGATCGGAATTTCATAGCGATAAATAGATATATGGATGAAAAATATTTTTAATGTCGTGATTAAAAGTGGTATCAATCACTTCATTGTGGAATAGGACGGAAAGATGGGTGCTGAGGTTACAGACGTACCAAAAAATAAGGCGAATCAACGCTGTTGAACGTTGAAACCTATACTTTTGACCGACAAAGTTAAAAACCTACTTTGTTGTCTTGACATAGTTTTTCGCCCGCAAGGCCGCATTTTCCCTAACATCCATATAGTATAGGTTGATATCGCCGATATGGTAGTTTTTGTTCCGAAGCAAAAAACTGCCTGGGAACTTGGGTTTGGTACACAGCAATACGCCACGGTAGCCTTCGGCATCGCAGATACCTGGATATACTTTGTTAAAATTCTTGAGTACGGCCCCTTTATTCAGCGATTTATCGGCGTATTGGCGCTCTTGGGTAGTCCACGTAACTGGATTGGTCACGATAATACTATCTTGAAAGGCATTTTTCAAACCAAAATTGCGCTCATAAGTACGCCAAGTACAAAAACAACCCGTTTCTGTGGGGTTTTGGCAAGGTTTTATCTTTTTGAAAGCACCTTTTTTTACGGGCCAACCGGCAATATAAGCCACGATCAATTGATTCATCAAAGGGGTATTTTCAATTTCCTCGCGGATCAAGCGGATCGCATGCGCAGCACCCTGACTATGACTGGCAATGATAAATGGTCGCCCGTTATTATTATGTTGTAGGTAGTATTTAAAAGCGGCGAGTACGTCGGAATAGGCCAAATCCATGGCTTTATCGGAGGAAACTTTGTCGGTGGTTACAAAAGACCAATAATGGGCTTGTCGGTAGCGCGGCGCAAATACCCTACCCGCGCCATTAAAAGCCGATGCTTGGTATAAAATGGGGCTATCATCGGTTGTTTTATTGAGTTTTTTATCTTGTACATCGCCGTTCCAAACGTCTCCGTGTTTGTGTTTTTGTAATAAAGTGGTGGGGTGTAAAAAAAACACATCGGCCTGTGCTTCGGCTTGTAGATTGAGCAAGGAGGTATTAGGCGTGCGGTCTGCTCCGTCCTTGGTGTCGGGGTGTGCGGCCCAATTGGCCAATTGACTGTAATCAGGGGCCAGGGGTGACTTCAGAGGGTCAAAAGTATATTTTGGGTTGTATTTAGCGCATTGTGCGCAGAGTAGCGCAAGTAATAAAAGGTTAGAAATACGTCGCATAAGTTATGTTATGGTAAATAAAAATTTTGCAAATATAAGGACTTATTGGATTCTTGTGGCGCCACGGGGATGATGGGGTATATTTGTAAAATAATATATGAATACAAAAAAAGCAAAGCATTTGTTAGATTAAAATAATTGCCATAAATTTGTGTTGCTTTTTAAAAGTGTAACGTCTGAATAATTGGTGGACTGCGAAAACAGTTTTTTGAACAAACGTTTTTATTCTGCGTTATTTGCATCTACTTTAAACCTAAACTAAAATTTTACAATTATGAATGCTCCAATGTATATGACCCCTGAACAGGTCAGAATTGAACAAGCCAGTTTTATCAGTAAAGTATATGGATGGATGAGTTTTGCACTGGCACTGACGGGTTTGACTGCGGTGTTTGTTGCTATGACTCCCACATTGACACATCTTATTTTTGGCAATAAACTTGTATTTTACGGCTTAATTATCGGCGAATTAGCACTCGTTGCCTGGCTTTCGTTGGCGATACAAAAAATGTCGGCCACAATGGCTACTTCTGTATTTCTGGGTTATTCGGTGCTGAATGGTGTTACCATGGCTTCAATATTCCTGATTTACACTACATCGTCCATTGCATCTACGTTTTTTATCACAGCGGGTACTTTCGCAGCAATGAGCGTATATGGTTATACAACAAAGCGCGATTTGACTTCAATGGGTAACTTATTGATGATGGCTTTGATGGGTTTAATCATCGCGTCTATTGTCAATATATTTATGAAAAGCCCTATGTTGTATTGGATTACGACGTATGCAGGTGTTCTGATTTTTGTAGGCTTGATCGCTTATGATACGCAGAAAATTAAGGATATGAATATCATAGGTAATGAAGGTACGGA
>JAAFHO010000514.1 GCA_013297575.1 Chitinophagales bacterium | reverse complement strand
CAGTACCACCTATACCTGGTGCTCCAGGGGCTGATGGAGCCATTAGTAAAGCGGGTGGAAAAGTAGGTCGCGATGGTCAACCTTTACCCGATCTAGGCAGCAAAGATGGCAAAGGTAAAGACGATAAAGGTGCCAAAGGCAAAGACGACAAAGACGACAAAGGTGGCAAAGACGATAAAAAGAAGAAGAAAAAAGACCGCCAGCCTAGTATGGCCGAGCGTATTGCGCTACGCCCACTCATGTTGGTGCGCAAAGGTCGCTTTACGTATAGCGAAAACCTATCGAGTGTAGTACCCGGTTTTGTACCCGATACCAAACTGATGGGCTTGAGCGAAGGCTTCTCTGCTCCAGGTTGGTCATTTATAGCAGGCGCACAACCCGATGCAAAATGGCTGGACGAAGCAGGCAAGAAAGGCTGGATCACACACCGCCCAGAATTGAACCAACAGGTCACACGCAACTATACCCAAAATATGGATGCTGGTCTTACGGTAGAGCCATTTCAGGATTTCCGTGTAGAAATCACGGCATCTAGGCAATACACACGCAATTCTACGGAGTTGTTTAAAGACCAAAATTTCAATATCACACCAGATTCGGTGTTCTTTGAGGGGCGTGCACAACGCGATTTGGGTAGTTTTACGACATCGTTCTTTTCGGCTAAAACCTTGTTTAGTAACGATATTAATGGATTATTCAAGCGTTTCCAAGCCAATGGCGTAGTCATTTCAAATCGACTCAACCCGAATGGTAATCCGCACGATGATCCTACTGATAATCCAGGGTACAAAGAGGGATACGGAAAAGTACACCAAGAAGTATTGATTCCAGCATTTTTGGCGGCATATACCAAAAAAGATGCGAATACAATCGGTTTGGATATCTTCAAAACGCGTCCGGCACTCAACTGGAAATTGAACTACAATGGCCTGTCTAAAGTAGGTAATTTGAATAAAATTTTCTCTAGTGTACAAATTTCACACGGGTACAAAAACACCCTTACTGTGAGCCAGTACAATACAGACTTGTTCTTTGATCCCAAAGTGCAAGTAAAGGATGAAATTAACCAAAACTATATTGCACGTTTCGAAATTCCGCAAATTGTCATTAATGAATCGTTCCAGCCGTTACTTGGTTTGGATGTGAAATTCAAAAATGGTATGACCGCAAAAGCAGATTTCAAAAAATCGCGCACATTGGCCATGTCATTCGTGGATTACAATTTGAACGAAACACGCGCCACAGGTTATGCTGGCGGATTTGGGCATCGAATCAAAAACGTAGATATTCCATTCCTTACAGGTAGCAAAAAAGGGAAAACTGGCAGTAAAAGCAAATCGAAGAAAAGTAAAAAGAAAACACCTGATACACCCGCTGCTCCTGGCGCAGGAAGTGGTGGCGGTACGCAGGCGCATGACTTGAATATCAAATTCGATTTTGAATACCGCGACGATATTACTTTGGTACACAGTATCCAACGCCCTCAGCCACAACCTTCACGGGGTAGCACAACGTATAGCTTTAACCCATCGGTGGATTACCAATTGAACCGCCGATTGGCACTGCGCTTGTTTGTGGACTATCGCAAAACGATACCTAAAACGTCGCAGTCGTTCCCGATTACTTCGGTTAGTTCGGGTATTACGGTGCAGTTTAAATTGAATTAATAGCACACACAGCGCATTAAATTGCGCCATATTTTAGTGTCGGCGTGGCTTGGAGCCACGCCGACACTTTGCATTTACAGCACATTATTGGGGCTATACTTACTTTAATTTAACATAAACCAATTGGAATTTTGTTTTTCATGCTAACTTTGTGCCCCAATCAATGTATCACCATTACGTACGGCATTGATAGTAGCATTTATGAGCAGTACATTATACAAGCAGATTCAATTGGTAACGCCCGATAATGGCACCTCAAAACCGCTGGATTTATGGATCGAAGCGGGTATTATTAAAGCAATTGAACCCAATATACCCCCTACCCCAAACACAGTTATTGTAGATCTTCCAAATACTTATATCTCCATCGGCTGGATGGATGTGGGTGTATATGCCTGCGACCCCGGTTACGAACACCGCGAAGACCTGCATTCCATTGCTTTTGCAGCCCAAACTGGAGGATTTACGGGCATTGTTACCATGCCCAATACCCATCCTGCCATTCATTCTAAATCGGAAATAGCCTACATAAAAAGTAAGGCCGCCATGCACCATGTAGCAGTGTATCCATTGGGTGCTATTTCAAATGATTGCGCTGGAAAAGACATTGCCGAACTCTACGATATGCACCACGAAGGAGCCGTTGCATTTACCGATGGAGAAAAACCCGTTCAGGATGCCGGACTTTTACTGCGCGCCATGCAGTATGCAACCGCGTTTAATGGATTGATTATCAATAGGCCATACCATAAAAGTGTAGCCGCTGGTGGCCAAATGCACGAAGGTATCGTGAGTACTTCCCTTGGCCTAAAAGGCATTCCATCCCTTTCAGAACACTTGATGATCCAACGCGATCTTAGCCTTTTGGAATACGCCGGAGCAAAAGCACGACTTCATATACACCTAGTATCCACGGCACTTGGTGTGGATATGATTCGTAGTGCAAAAGCACGCGGGCAACAGGTGACAGCCTCTGTGGCACTAGCCAATCTTTGTCTCACCGATGAAGCCCTAGCGATGCAGGAAGGCAGTTCGCCATTCGATTCTAACCTCAAATTAATGCCTCCGCTCCGCGCTCCATCCGATATAGATGCCCTAATCGCCGGACTGCTCGATGGCACGATTGATTTTATATGCACCAACCATACACCTTGGGATGTGGAAGCCAAAAATCTGGAATTCCCTTATGCTGAATTTGGGATGACTGGCCTCGAAACGGCTTATCCGATGTACAATATGTACCTGGCCAATAAAATTCCATTGGACAAATGGGTCGATCTGATCGCATTCAAACCACGCCAAGTACTCGGTATTCCAATACCCAAAATGGAAGTTGGACAAGCAGCCAATCTCACGGTTTTTTCCAGCGATGAAACCTGGACATTAACGCCATCTTTGGTAAAATCTAAGTCGTTGAATACACCATTTTTGGGCAAAGAGTTAAAAGGCAAAGCGGCGGGGGTAATGTTCAAATAGGAAACTGCTGAACAAAGTCAAAATAAGTTTTTTAAGGGGTTAATGCCCCCTACTTTCAGCATATTTACAGCAATTGGTCGACCCAGAATGGGGCAAATGTTTATAGTAAAAGCATCGGTATACAGGGTTCGACCCCATCGGGCTACGGTTTATACACATTTTTACATCAATTCAGGCTCTAGCAAGTTTTGACTCTTTTGTGAATACAGGGCTTTTTTATAAAAATATCAGGTGCATAGCACCGAAATATTTGTAGCAATGGTGAGTTATCCGCGTTTTGAAGGTGCAGCGCACCGCAATATTAATTTAATGTTACGGTGCGCTGCACCTTCCACCTTGATGTCACCGATTATTGCTACAAATATTACGGTGCGCTGCACCTTTTATAAGAAAATCCTGTTGGTTTATCTGTTTTTTATTGATAAAACAGCATTAAAGATAGTTTACAGGGGCTACATAATGTCTATTATAAACAAAAAAACATTCAACTTCATGCCACTTTGTTTTTGTAAAGACCAATTTTGGTCAAAAAAATAACGTGACATAAGGTCTATCATCTATCACCACCTATAATTATGATGCGTTACCTTCTTTTGCTCCTCTGCACCCTTGCATTCCAATGCGCTATTGCGCAAACCTCCGTCCAAACCAAACCACAACAACTCACCGTGGCATCGCCCGAATCGGTAGGTATGAGTACCGAACGATTTCAAAACATAGAGCGTTTCCTCCAAAATGAAGTAGCGCAAAAACACCTGCCGGGCAGCATGATGATCGTAGCCCGCAAAGGCAAAATTGTCTATCACAACGCAGTGGGATACAATGACTTGGAAGCAAAAACGCTATTGGGGAAAGACCAAATTTTCCGTATCATGTCCATGTCAAAAGCACTCACAACTACGGCGGTGATGATCCTGTACGAAGAAGGTAAAATTCAATTGGACGATCCAGTGTCCAAATATATCCCCGAATTTGCCAATACAAAAGTGTTGGTGTATTATAACGAAAAAGACAGCACCTATTCGGCTGTTCCTGCCAAAAAACAGGTCACTATCCGTCATTTATTGACCCATACTGCTGGTATTCCTTACTCCCATCCGCTGTATTATAAAGCCGGTATTCCCGATTTTTTTAGCACAAAACCGATCACCATTGGACAAACAATGCCTAAATTAGCAGCATTGCCACTTATGCACGAGCCAGGTGAAAAAGTCACTTATGGCCTCAATACAGATATGCTGGGTTATC
>JAAFHO010000513.1 GCA_013297575.1 Chitinophagales bacterium | reverse complement strand
TAAGTGTGCTTTTGGGTACGTTTTGGCGCAATAACCATTGGGCAAAAATATCGGCATCCCAAGTGCTACCCAGCGCGGCAGTAGGCACTTTTTGAGGCAAAATAAGGGTATGTCGCTGTGTTTCTAACGTGTTTTGCCATAAGGATACGTCTGCTACCACCACCACCCATGATTTTGCTCCGGCGATAATACACTTCCGCAGGTCATGGGAAGTCCAGGCCATAGGACGGTACATCATATTAAAACTTACTTGGCGGGCTGGCGTGTGCCGCAATTGTTCCAGCGGTTTGCATTGCGTTTGAATGCTGTTGAAAGCGGTCTCAAATTGCTCGGCTAAGCGGGCATCATCCACGATAGACACACAATCGAGTTGGTCGGTACGGGTCCAATTGAATGAGCCATTGAGTACTTTGGCGTGGTCGGCTACCGCAAATTTATAATGGAGCAATCCTGGGCCTGTAAAGGCGATAATGGTGACTCCCTGTTGCTCCAGCCCGATAAAATCGAGTCCTTTGGGGTTAAAATTGACTTGATCGTGGTCGAGTGCCAAGCGCACTTTTACCCCTCGGCGGAGTGCCGATTCCAAGGCTTCAAAGATAAGCGGATGGGTAAACCAACAAACGGCAATGGTGAGTTGATGACGAGATTGATGTATAAAACGGATAACAACGGAGGCGCAGTCCTTGAATTCGGCTTGCATAAAAAACGGCGGTTAAAAATTGATGGTGCAAAAGTAGGGGAAATTATGGGGTTTGGGTAGTTTTTTCGCGTGTGTCCTCTAAGTATTTGGACATAATCTGCAAATAAATATATTGATTTTATTTAAAATTTTATCTGTCGGTGTAGCGTACACTTTTTTCTACCACAAAAGTACACAACAGAACACAAAAGTGTAGAGTGACGCTTCGCTTGTTTTTTAGTTCACAAAAGCGTAGGGTAGGGTTTTTGTGGTCTGATTGTTTATTCATCTCTTAACTTTGATGTGTTTGTAAACTATGCTGGAATATCGTGGCTGTCGCGTAAGCCCCCTCGCCCCCGTATAAATACCTGATTGAAAA
Organism: Chitinophagales bacterium; assembly: GCA_013297575.1. Lineage (GTDB taxonomy): Bacteria > Bacteroidota > Bacteroidia > Chitinophagales > Saprospiraceae > M3007. The sequence goes on along the minus strand of JAAFHO010000513.1, from coordinate 3,339 downwards.
TCAGGTATTTATACGGGTAAAAAGTATCGGATTTCTGCTGAATTTTGTGTTTTTGAAACGCACCGATTCAGCCCGGAATTGCCATTTGGTAATACCTCAAAATTAGTATTCTATGACACAAACTGCCCCTCCACCCGCCCCGAAAAAACCGAATATTTCCAAGTCAGGAGCCTTGTATTTTGATTTGAGCCATTCAGAAATGATAGGCAAATTGATCTTGCGCTTGAAACGGAACTCTATTGTTGTGATTACAGGAGAAAGTGGAAGGGGAAAATCGACTTTTGTGAGGGAAACGCTTTGCAATGAATTATTGAGGGAAAGTAAGGAAAATCCAGGTGAAAAAACCTACCGGATTGCTATTACGGAACCGTATGCCGACCCTATTGGGCATTTAGCAGATGCTATGTTTCAGCCCGATAGTTTGTTTTCTCCTAAAGACAAAGATCCTGCTTTTCGGACATTCATCGAAAATGAACTCCGAAAAGGCGGGGATGCTATTGCTCGCTTATGTGAAAAAGCGGCCGAAGAAAACGGAAAGGTTGATTTCAATTTTTTATTGATTGTGGATCAAAAGCAGGAACTGTTTCGATACCAAAATATTATGAAGGATTTGGGTAAATCTCGCGATGATTTATTGTATATCAGCCTACTGCTCGAAGCCATTAAAACGAAGTCTTCCGATGAGTTTAAAGTGCCTATTTATATCGTTTTTGTGGCTAATACGAACAATTTTGAGTACTTTTCGCGGTATAGAGGCTTGCCCGAAATTATGAATACGTATAATACACAACTTCCAGATGTGTCCAAAGCAGAGTTACTAAAAGCACTGGAAGTATATACCGATGAATCCGGGTTACGTGAAAAATGGTGCAATGAGTTTGAGCAAATGTCCAAGTCTGGTGACCCTTTTGCCTTACAAAAACTAAACCTTTTTCTTTCCTTAAAGGCTGATCCAGCATTAAAAGACACATACGGGTTGGAGGGGGAAATGAGCGGAATTATCGAAAAATTTATCGAAAATCAGGTATGGCAAAATTTTTCCGACGATCAAAAAAAACAGGTAGAATGCCTCTTCAAAGCACTCACGTTCAAAAATGGAATCAAAAACGATCGTACGCCTTTAAAGATAGAAACGTTGCAACAATGGTCGGAACGGGAAGGTACTATGACTATCGACGAGATTAAAAAACTTTTACAATCGTTTAATCAATACAACCAAACATTTATACTGATTAAAGAATGGCAACCAAATACTGTTGTTGATATTTACTCGGATGCTTTGATCAGAAACTGGCCTCTACTCCAGACTTGGATAGATGAAGAAAACGACGATGCATTGGTGTATAAAAATCTGATTCGTGCAGGATTGAAATATTTCGCGGAAGTCGAAATCAAGGCTTCCGAAAACCAACCAGACAACCCGATACAGGAAAGTGCTAGAAATATGCACCTTTTCAAAAAATGGGTAAGCAATGCGTTAAAAAATAAAAAGGAAAACCCGGAATTTGTACAGGATAAACTCCTCTATAAAGGTGCTATCCTCGATTCGGTGCGCACTTTAATTGGTGATAGCAATAATGATCCAGACAGACTTCAGTTTTTTAGGCAATGGGCCAGTCGATATAAGTCAACAACACCCGATGAGCAGGAAAAAACGTGGCGTGCTATACTGGAGGATCGGAATTTAGTCAAAATGAACGATTTGGATATTGCAATTAAATTTTATAAAATATGCGATAATCAAGAAAAGGCAGAGGAAGATCGTAAAGCAGATGCAATGAAAAAAGAGCAAATGCTCCGCAAAAGAAGCCAAAATTGGTCTATCGCTGCTACCATTGCTTTGGTCGTGGCGGGTATCGCCTTGTTCAGGTCTTACCAAGCCAATTTGAATATTAAAATGATTGATTATGCACGGCTGCTGGATGCGAACGATATGCTTTACCCGACTAATGAAGAACGTTATGTTAGAATGAGCAAAATCTTCGATATCGTAAAATCTAGGAAAATACGCAATTGGGATATGATGTTGAATGCCCTGACCAATAGCAATTACCTTCAATTGGACATCCCCGATCCAGCATTAAAGGATATTTCAACCGCTGCACTACTCAATATTCAACACTTTTCGGAGGCCCGATTAACCGATAGTGCTGAAAATGAATATACGCAGGAATTAGACAGCATTTACGAACGTGCGATACGATATCCTACCACACAATTTCCGGCCGTTTATCACGCGCTGTTGTCAGAACTTAAAGAGCATACAAAAGACGGTAAAATTCGCCCACGAACGGCTAATATTGAAAAAAATGCTTTGGTCTCCAACCCTCATAAAGCGCGTGAATTTGCTTTTGGAGATAAAAATGGCCGTGTGTTTATCATGAATGGCATTGGATTAGATACCTTGCCCGAAATGGGCGCCTTGATACAAGGAATGTGCTATAGTGCTGATGGCAACCGCCTGTATGTGAGTACACAGGGCGGCGATATAGGGCTATATGATTTGTCCCAATTCCCTATCCAGAAAAATATCATTTATGACGATACAAAATCTATTTATTTTGTAGCAGAATGTAGTCCAGGGGTATTGCTGGTCAATAGTAGAACTGATTTGTTTTTACTAGAGTTTGATCCCAAAACCAAGAAAAAAAAGAACGTAGGTTCGGTAACCCCAACAGGATTGGGTCGGGTAACTCAACTAGGATGGAGCGCGGATCACCGTTGGGTTTTGGCTACGGGTAAAGATTCTACCCTTGTATATGCCCTTGATCCGAGCCATCCCAACGCATCCCAACGCATTCAAAAAACCATTACGATCCAGCACACAGGTACTACTATGCTCGATTTTGACATCAAATTTGATAGTATCAATGGTGTGCCTTCAACTGTTTGGCTTGCATTGGGTAGCGAACGCGGCGATGTTTGGATTATGCACAAACCCTTGCAATTGCTCGCGCCGGGAAGGATAAATTTGGCAGATTTTGAGCAATATCGCGATACACTCGAACACAGGTCGTCTATTACTGGTTTGGAATTTAATCCAAAATTGCCACAATTGGCTTCGTCCAGCCGCGATGGGCGGGTGTTGTTGTGGAATTTGGGGGTACCTCTGGGTAGTAGATACGATCATATCCGCGTGACGAACGGAGGCGAAAGTATATCGACCATTGTCTATATTAATGCAAATGAATTGGTGGCGTATGAAAGTACACGCAGCTGGAATGCCTTTACGAATGTAAAGGCATTGAAAAAGGAATTGGATCGGGTAAGGGCTGAGAAGGGAGAATGATTGAAAAGGTAGCCGACAAATTGCCAATGCCCCCTAGACAGTAATAAGGG
>JAAFHO010000512.1 GCA_013297575.1 Chitinophagales bacterium | reverse complement strand
ATGGACAGCCAGCCGTTGTGTGTGCCCGGAATGGTGTTTCGAGCGAAGTTCGGCACAAATATAAGCATTTGTAATGACTTAGCAAGCTTAGCAAAACTTAAAAGGTAAAAGTTTTATTACGCTTAGGCAACATGTGATCTTCAAGACCTTACGCTTAAAATTGTCTGAATAAAATACTGATTCTTACTTTAAATTTATCACTTTTATCGCATTTTTGTGACAACCTTTTTTAGGAGTATGCTCTATTTTTTGTCCGCAATAATTTTCTCCCACTTATTTTGTATTATAGCGTTACAGTTTCTCGTTCTTGGAACGTTGTCAATTTTTACATAGTCATTTACCACTTTACTCATTATATCAATCGAATCTGGATGATATAATTTTTGAGGATTGTTTCCTAACCAATAATGAAAATTCATAGTATCTTTATCAATTGAACAATTTATTAACGTATCAAGTGCTATTAAACTAAGAATTCTACCTTTTTGCAACCAATTCTTACACGTATCCCAATCAAATTGTGATGCTGCGGCTACCCAACTCCAATAATCTGAGATAGTCTCTATCCTGTCTGAATTTGCTTCCATCCATAATAAAGATTTATTAGATTGAAAGGAGATTAAACCAATAACTTTTTTATTTAAGTCTTTAAATGTTGTACATTTATTTAATTCAGTGATGTATAAATCAAACCCGTTTTTCGTACATTTTGCTAAACAATCTGCATATTGAACAATATCTTCCTGTTTAGCATCCCACTCATTTAATACCCATTCTTCTGCATATTCCCCTAATACTTCTGCCGTTATTTCGTAGATTCTCGATGATATGGTTCGGTCTCTTTTTAGTCTTTTTTGCAAAGAAATCAGAATGTCGGCCTTATCAAAATTCTTCAATTCAGAAATGGCTTGTTCATCTATCCACCACTTTACTATTGTCCAATCTATTAGTTTTTCTAAATCAGTTTTAATATCACTAAAAGATGGGAATTTTAATTTTGCGTCTTCTTCAACATCTTTTACTGGTTGGGTAGCTTCCCCATCTTCTTGATATAAATCATCTTGTAGCAAAGGTTTATGTCCGTGAATCGCTACTAGATTAAAATATTCTAATGGTCTTAGAGCGTAATATTCTAATCTTTTTTGACAACTTAGACAAAGTTTATAAGGAAACTCCTCATCATTGTTTGAATTAATGACTTCAATTTTATTTTTATTACAACATTGACACTTATCCATTTGCTATTTTTTAATTTATTTAAAGTAATATAACGGCAATTTTCTTCCTTTTCTTTAATCGAAGAGCGGATGCCTTTTTTGGGTTGCAGCCAAAGCAGGCGCTCACGCATACTGCCGCCTTTTTTGGGTTGCAGCCAAAGCAGGCGCTCACGCATACTGCCGCCTGTATTGGCTTTACGGGTTGGGTTTGGCGGAGGCTTACCTTTAGAAGTACAAATGTTCATTTTAGTGCAAATGTTTGTTAGCATTCCTAATGTTCAATTTATGGGACGCACTATATATTACGCCGCACCTACCAACCTACACGCGTTCCAATCGAATATCAATTTCCCGATCCACATACAACCATTCTTCGCTTTGGCGCAAAGCCATAAGCAACGCCTCAAATTGCGCTTCGTGCTCGGGTGCGAACTCAAACCAAGTCAAAAAATCAAAAGGTTCACCAATATCTCGGGAGTGGTACAATTGGCGGGCAATGGCGGGCAAATAGCGCAGTCCAATTTCCGTATGGTGCGATTTTTTTTCAAAAATAGCGCGTCTTTCTTCTTGGGTAAGATCCCACCACGCTGCTGTTTTACGTATTGGAATCAAGGCGGCATACGTTGCTTCGGATCGGCCAAGTGGTGCTTGAACAGCGATTAATTGCTCTTTTTCAGGTCTTTCGGCGTACCGAATATTGCTCCGAAACCCCTTCAATGACCAAGTGCCTTGCCCGCTAGGTTGTAAATTACCTTGCTGGATCGTTAAAAAATCAGCCGAGGGTATTGGCGTACCCGAAATGGTGCTAATGCTTCGTATTCTCCAATGACCATCGTTATTGTCGCCAATAAAATCAAAAAAGTTATCTGCCATGATCTATTTATTTTGGCACAAAATTATCCCTCAATGGTGTCAAAATTATCACAAAAACAACCAACAGCACATAAATACTCACCGAACCTCTATTTCATCCACAAATACCCACGATTTTGCGCCTGCGCCTGCATGCCATGCTGGACAAATGCCGATATTAGCGGCTTCTACTCGAATATATCGGTATGTGCCATGCAACGGCAGACTAAATTGCGCCACGTGGTTGTCGTCGGAGGCTTGGGCGGCGGGGATGGTTTGAGTGTGAACAGGAGTGTATTTTTGACCGTCGTTGGAGGCAAAAACGCTTATTTTTTCGGGTAAAAATATCCAGGAAGGCAGTACGCGCAAAAAAGAAATATGGACAGAATCCACGCGTTTGGAATTGCCCAAATCCAGTGTGGCTACGCAGTTGGTGCCTTCAAAACCAAGCCATTTTCCATCGTTGAAATTGGTACTGCCGCGTTTTCCATCCACAAGCGTAAGGGGGCCTTGTGCGGCGTACTTAGGGGCATAATTGGTTTGTGTTTCAATACCGCAACGTGCCTTGATATACTCTTTTTGGACGACCTCACTGCTTCTTTTGCCATTTAGTTTTGCCATCGCCCGAACAGTCGTAGATTGCGCCACTGAAAATGGTTTTTTATACAGCGCGGCGGCTGTAGTAGGTAGGGAGCCATCGGTGGTGTAATAGATTTTGGCTCCTTTTTCGGCTTTTAATACGACGGTTGCTTGTTGTGGAAATACGATATTTTTAGGATTATTTTCTACTTGGTCGCCAAAAGTAGGTACGGCACTAATCACGGCTGGTTGGCCTTTTATACGCAATACAATAGCGTTGGTGGTATTTAAATTGGCGGGTAATTGTATTGTTACGCCTTCCTTTTCTTGTTTCCAAGGGATGGGCTGTTCTTGGCCCAACAGGTAAATTTTACTGTTTGGAGTAGGGGTTATTTTCTTCAATAACAACGTGCCGGGGCAGTGCCGTACCAATGCAAATACATCCCCGTTTTTCCCTTTTGTGTAGCGAATATCATCCCCTTCTTGCCAATGTTGCCACGGTGTAGTACCGTAAATAGCGGTATTGTTCACTTTTATCCAATCGCCCATTTGTTTCAACCGATCAATGGATTCCTGCGGGAAAAGTCCTGTTCCAGTGGGGCCAACATTGAGGAGGAAATTGCCCCCTTTTGCCGTTATATCCACCAGGTTCCAAATAAGGTCTTCTGTGGGTTTGAAATTTTTGTCATTGCGGCAATACCCCCAATGGTCGTTCATCGTCATACAACTTTCCCAGTAGAGGGTACTTTTTTCGGCTAAAATCTCCTGCTCTGGCGTACCAAAATCGCCAGCGGCGGCTTCTGAAGTATTCATGCCTTGCATCCCATTCCGGCCTTTGCCCACGCGGTTGTTGATGATGATATTGGGTTGCAGGTTTCGGACGTAATTGTATAGGGCTTTACCCTGTTCCTCTGTCCACTCTTCGATCCATTCGCCATCGAACCAGAGTACGCCAATATCGCCGTAATTGGTCAGTAATTCTTTGAGTTGTGGCAGCATATATTCGTCGCGGTAGCGCGCAAAATCGGTTTTGGTCGCGTTGGGATGGTGCCAATCCATGATAGAATGGTAAAAACAGAGTTTCATACCTTGTTTGCGGCATTCATCGGCTAATTCGCGGAGGGGATCGCGCTTGAACGGCGTCCTATCCATGATATCGTAATCGCTTACTTTGGAGTCAAAAATACCAAATCCATCGTGGTGCTTGGAGGTAATGACGATATATTTCATACCCGCGTTTTTGGCCATAGCGACCCACGCTTCGGCATTGAACTGGACGGGGTTAAATTGAGGTGCTAGTTTTTCGTACTCGGGTTTGGGTACTTGAGCCTCGTACATGAGCCATTCGCCGTAGTTTTTTTGGCCGTTGTATTCGCCAGCCGCTACTGAATAGACACCCCAATGGATAAAGAGGCCGAATTTGGCATCTTTCCACCAAGCCATGCGCGCTTGTTTTTCAGCGGGTGTTTCTTGGGTTTGGGCGGAGATTGGGGAAAGGGGGACCAAGGGGGTAAGCAGTAGTAAAATAAAGCGAAGGTGTGTCATTGAAAAGTTAGTTTTAATACCGTTTTACCGATTCAATAATATACAGCGGCCTATTTTTTATTTCTGCATAAATATTGGACAAATAAATCGACATGATATATAAGTTAAGGCAAGTAATCGCAAAAAAGGAAGAAATCATGACGACCAAAAACGCCCAGCCTGTGAGGACGGGTTGCGGATCGCCAAAAATATCAATATTGGTCAG
>JAAFHO010000510.1 GCA_013297575.1 Chitinophagales bacterium | reverse complement strand
GAACACTAGATACGAGAAGACAAGTAAAAATGTTGAATATACCTACCAAGATATTTTAGATGGGCAACAGCGATTTATAACGTTGTTTTTATTACATGGAGTTATTAGAGATGTTTCTGTAAAAGAGAAGTTGAAAGAAAATGTTCAGAAAAGACTAGTTCAGGAAGCAGACGATTATAATAACATACCTGCAAGAAACCGAATCGAATTTGAAATAAGGGATGATAAGGATTTTTTAGATAAGTATACTATCACAGTAGGAGGCACGCTGGATAATTTAAAGTTAGAAGAGATTGCAAACAGCCCAAAATCTGGTGCTTCGATTAGAAATATGGCCACCGGTATTTTAATAATGAAAAAATGGTGGAATATAAAATTCAATGAAAATATTGGAAGCGAAGAACAATATCTAGCAGATTTTTATAGATACCTTTCTACTAAAGTGCTTGCGTTGTATTTAGCAACACCAAATAATCTAGATGATGCATATAACTTGTTCACCGTATTGAATAGTCGCGGATTGCAATTGCAAGTTAGTGATATTTTAAGAGCACAGAATTTACGTGTAATTGAAAATGCAGATTTAAGAAAAATATATGCGGCTAAATGGTTAGATTTTGAAAATTCAATTTCTGCTCCATACCAAGGATTTGATGATTTTCTTTGGTCATTAGTATTTATAAAAATGAAATATCGTAGCGATGATAATAAGAGCTTGACTAAAGCATTTGAATTTATGTTTAAGCGCAAGATGCTTACTAAAGGCACAGAAACACTTGATTATGTCGGTAAATATATAATACATTACGAAGCAATCACTAATGGAAGTATAACTGATAGAGAAAGCTCAAATTTATTTGGAAATCTCAATTTTATTCTTTCAAGCGTTTATGGCAGTCAATATATAACTCCATTGATACATTATAGAGAATGTTTTGGCGAGAAACAAATCATTGAATTTATGATTAAAATTGACAATCTTTTTTCTATCGGATGGCTATTGGGGCGCCGACAATCGCTAACTAGAACCTTCATAATCTTACGAAAGATTGATTTTTATTTTGATTTGGTGAAAAAGAAAGAACTTTCATTAGATGACGCAGTTGAGGATCTAATAAACGATGCCTGCTTGAGATATGATTTTTATGATGAAGAAATATCTTCAGAAAAGCCTATTAATGTCGCAGAATTTGTTGCATTACTTGACACTGAAAAATGGGGCGGTTTTTCTGGTACAAAAATTAATAAAACTCGTTATATTTTACTAAAAATGGACTTGCTGATGGGCAATACGGCAACAATTCTTCAATATAATAAAGACTCTTCATCAGTTGAGCATTTAATGCCTCAAAAAGTAGATGGTACACAGTGGAATATTGATCCAGTGAAACATAAGGATTGGGTGCATAAGTTGGGAAACCTTTCTTTGATAGATAAGAACAAAAATGCATCATTAAGCAATAAACTTTTTAATGAAAAAAAGCAAAAATATCAAGGTGCAATTGAAACAAGGGCAAATACTAACTATATTTTTATTGCCAATCCAACTTGGAATATAGAATCGATTGAAATAAACCATAAAAGAACAATTAATTTATTAACACAATATTATCAAGGAAATAGTCTAAAGACTTTTATGCAGATCAAAAAAAATCTTAATAATAATCTTCTATTTTAACGGACGTTGTTTGAGAAACTCTAGTATGCCCCATAAACTACATAAAAAATTGACAAAAACAAGTTGGTGTAGTGGAAGCAGTTGGAGGAGAGGCATCAACAATGCCACAAAAAATCCAGGTGCAACATCAATAGGTAAATATTAACTATAAAATGGCTAAATTTACCTACCTTTGTACCAAATTTCATCAAAAATGTCAAAAAAGCACATCCGTTTCGACTGGGCAGCTAAAAAAATGCTGCGAGACAAGAAGAACTTCGGTATCCTCGAAGGCTTCCTCTCTGAACTTTTGGGCGAGGACGTAAAAATTGAAGGACTTTTGGAAAGTGAGAGCAACCAAGAGGAGGAAGACGACAAGTTCAACAGAGTTGACCTATTCGCCGAGAACTCGAAAGGCGAACACATCATTATTGAAATTCAGAATACCAGAGAGTTGGACTACCTAATGCGAATGCTTTTCGGCACATCGAAAGCAATCACCGAATACTTGCCAATTGGTTCAGCCTACGCAAAAATCAGAAAAGTCATTGCCGTTAGTATCGTGTATTTCGATTTGGGAAAAGGCGAAGATTACGTTTACGTTGGACAGACCAAGTTTAAAGGCTTGCATACCAAGACTGAATTGCAACTAACAGCTGCGCAGAAAAAGTTGCTCGGCAAACCGACCATTCACCAAGCCTATCCCGAATATTATTTAATTCGTACGACCAAGTTCAATGACATCGTAAATGATTCGTTGGACGAGTGGATTTACTTTTTCAAAAATAGCGAAGTGCTGGATGACTTCAGAGCAAAAGGAATGCAGGAAGTCCGGGAAAAACTGAACGTAATGAACTTGCCAGACGAAGATAGAAAAAAATATAATAAATATTTAGAGCAATTGAGCGATGAGGCGAGTTATGCCGACACTATAAAAATAGATGCCGAAGAAGCGGTTAAAAAAATAGAAGATAAAGTAAGAGAAGACGAAAGAGAAAAAACCGAAAAAAAGAGAAATACAGAAATAGCCATAAATTTAATAAAAATGAATTTCCCTGACGAGCAAGTTGCCCAAGCAACAGGGCTGCCGATTGATGAAGTCACTAATCTGCGGAAAAATATATAAAATTCATAGAATATCTAGGGCTTTACCGCCAACGGGCAAGCGAATCCGCACAAATCCCCCTACCTACTAACTGCCCGTTGGCGGTTGAGTCCCGCAATCAAGCGGGATTGAACGGAGCCGGCAGTTACGCTTCACCCCTCATCCCCAGCCCGCAACCAATTCAACAACGGATTAGCATACATACCCAAAAAATAACTTCTCCCTGCGCCATCCGAATCGTTTTTTAATTGACTGGCTTTATTTTCCAAATAGTTGATACACGTATCTATCTCTGCTGGTGCAAGATGCTGAACGATATCGGTATCGCCATACAACAGATAATGGGCCACGGAATTTATAGGATGCAACTTATAACTCTTGTGTATCGAATGATCTATGATACCGGCTAATACCTCCAATTGTTTTTTAGGATTCGGTACGTCATCTAAGGCATCTAGCGCGTCATCCAAAGGCTTGCCAAATTCAAAATGGACGCGCCCTTTTGCACCTGTTAAGCCCAGAAGCATGTGTTGTACGTCTTCTTCAAAACCCTTTTTATAGGCTGGGTCGGCTCGTTTATTCAAAAATTCTTGCGCTTTGAGTACATCGCAGGGATCGTATTCGTAAGAAATGGCCACTGGGACGATGTGTAGCGCTTTAAAATGCGCTTTAAGGTCACCGGCGTGGTCAAGGCTGAGCATTTTTAATAATCCTACTTGTGTCAGGTCATTGCCGTCTTTGGCTCGACCTTCGCGTTGAGCGATCCAAACGGAATCAATATGTTCGGCAATTTGGGCGCGAATATGTTGCGCCAGTAGAACGGAATACCTGTACAATTCTATTGGACTGCCACTTCTGCGGACGATAAAACTTTTATTCAAACGGAAAATGAGTTCTGAAATACGGTGCCGCATTAAATTGTCCCCAATGGCAATTTGGCTGGTTTGAAATCCGTGTTCAAAAAGCGTATTATTCAAATAAGCCGAATCCAGTACAATATCGCGGTGGTTGGAGATGAACAGGTATTGCTGTTGAGGCGACAAATCTGCTAATCCATTGGAAGTGAGTACCGTAATACTTTGCTGTTCAATGTGTTTTAGGATCGGGTGTATAATTTTGGATTGAAAATCAAATATCGAATTGGCCTGATCCTTTTCGGCCATAATCAAATCAAATAATGCGGGAGGCAGGGTGGCTTTTGAGGCCGCCAAAAAATGAGGATACCCAAATAACTCCTTCAAATAAGGCTTCACTAAGGTATCGGAAAGCCTTTCAGGGCGAACTTCTGGTGCTATTTCAGTCATGTTAGAGTTTTGTGAAGGTGTTTATTTGATATGGATGGGCTTGATATTTATTCGTTGAATTATCCTAAATCGGTAGCCATATAAGCCTCGATTAATTTCATTTCGCCTTCTTTGCCTGGATAAAAATTGCCGTGCTCCATACCCATTACGCCAGTGTAACCTTTGCTGGCAATGTGTTTGAATAGGTTTTTGTAATTGATTTCGCCTGTGGTGGGTTCGTTGCGTCCTGGATTGTCTCCTATTTGGTAATAAGCAATTTCCTCCCAACACAAGTCGATATTTTGGATCAATTGGCCCTCGTTGCGCTGCATGTGGTAAATATCGTACAAAATTTTA
>JAAFHO010000523.1 GCA_013297575.1 Chitinophagales bacterium | reverse complement strand
CACGATTATCCTTATAAACAGATCCGTTGAACAGCACATCTGTTAGTTTGCCATCCATAATCGTGAGCGGGTAATCTGCTACAAAACCATTGGTAAAAACGAGTTGATAGCCTTCACGGGCTTTGTCGGGCTTTGTAAAATAGTTAAAAAAATCGGTACCTATTAATTGTTCACGAGATCGTCCAGTCACTTTTACAGTGGCTTGGTTCATATCTGTTATTTTGCCTTGTGGGCTAATCGTAAACAGGGGGTCACGACTTGCTTCAATCAGGCTCAATGAGTACTGAGAGGCCAAATTAGCCGCATAACTGAGTGCTTCTAATTCTTTGTTGGCCACTTCACGTCGTCTCTTTTCCTCTTGCTGGAAGGCCAGTTCGATATTGGCGATGCCCAACTCAACAGCCCGCTTCTCCTTTTCTTCATCTTGGAAGGCCAGCTCGATATTGGCAATGTCCAGTTCAAAGGCCCGTTTGCCTTTTTCTTTATCCTGAAATGCCAGTTCAATATTGGCAATACCCAATTCTGCGGCTCGTTTTCGTTTTTCATCTTCCTGAAACGCAAGTTCTAAAGTGGCTAACGAAAGGTCGCTTTTTAATTTTTTTTGATTTTCTATTTGGATATTTCTAAACAATATTTGGTTTGTAATATCAACAAAAGTAACCATGACTCCTGTCACAGTACCTTTTGGGTCTTTTAACTGCTGGTATGTACACTTAAAAAAACAGGGTACCAATAGGCCATTTCGGAGCATACTCACTTCATGCTCATCTATGGTGAATAGAATGCCGCTTTCTAGTACTTGATCTATCAACAAATCGATCTTTGATCCTTTCAGTTCGGGGAAAGATGCAAAGAGCGGTTGACCAACAATCGTTTTATCTTTCCCGAGTACTTCTAGGTATAAATCATTGGCAAATGCCAATACATAATCCTTACCCATAAAAACACATGTAGCTACAGGGGATTGCATTAACATACTGTACGTGTCTATTTTTTCAACCTGATCGTTTTTTTTCATCTTATTTATACAACAAATGCAAAAACATAAATACTACTTTTTATTGTGAAACAACTACATAATGTCTTCCAATGGACTACGCTTTTTATCTTTCAATTGCTTAAAATGCGAAGGGCTTAGACCTGTCATTTTTTTAAATTGGTTGGACAAATGGGCAACACTGCTGTAATTCATTTTCCAAGCGATTTCTGAAATATTGAGTTCACCATAGATAATCAATTCTTTGATGCGCTCAATTTTGTGAGCAATAATGAATTGCTCAATTGTAGTACCTTGAACTTCTGAAAACATATTGGACAGATAAGTATAGTCATGGTGTAGTTTTTCACTCAGAAAGTGAGAAAATTTCACATGTACATCTTCTTTGGAATGGTGTACCATTTCAATGATGATATTTTTAATCTTTTCAATTAAAACAGCTTTTTTATCGTCCATTAATTCAAATCCAGCATCGAGTAGTGCCATTTTGAGGGTTAAAAGTGCATCTCCTGAAAGGTCTTCCATGATATCCACTTCTCCCAAATCCACTAATACAAAATGCAGATCCAATGTTTTTAGCACTGTTTTAACCGCCAACTTGCAGCGGTTACTTACCATGAATTTGATGTGTAATTTCAAGTTGATGTTAGTTTAATCTGTTCCTAACCGACACCTAAATATAGCATCCATTATTACGATGTAAAAGTACTTGTATAATAGATGGCTCCGATTACATAATTTTGAATTAAAGTTACATAATTCACACCTTATGCTTGGTTTCGGACTTTCTAAAATCATCCAATTGATAAGAGATTACTTCCAAATAATCCACCAATTCATCCATACCGACCTCTGCTTTGTTAGCATTGTATCGTAAAGGTGTTTCCGTAAGCACATTGTATAATTCGGGAAATTCAGTTCTAATCTCTACGGTAATTAATAAAATGCCATCGGTGAGCGCATCAAAAATAAAATTCCTTTTTCGGTTACCCGCTGCCCCAGCGCCTGGAATGTGGTGTCTGAAGTAACTTTCATTTTGGGGTTTGGAGCCATCGTGTCTAAGCCATTTCCGATCGTCGGGAGCAAATGGATTTGTGCCTTTATTTGTTATTTGGGGTTGGCTGTGCATATCCTGGCTTTCAAGATATACTGGTTGAGTCAAAAGTACCTTTACTTTTTTGCTCCCAACGACTGGATGCAATCCATTTTTTACTTTTTTCATAATAAATAATTTAGTTATTAGAGCCATTCCATAGCACCTTCAGCATCCGAAAACGGTCGGAAGGCTTCTACGGAAGGTGTTGTTTCTGCTTCCCAACTATCGTCTTTGAATCCATACGTTTGGTTAATAATACTATATTTTTTAGTCCAAATCGGTACAGATAGCGTGCTACAAAGCGTTTCCGTTTCGATGGCGCGCGGTAAGTATTTGTTATCGCCGTCTTCGTAAGCAAAAATCCAAAGTTTGCTGGCGGATATTTTCCCATTTTTCCAAAGATGAATTACAGCCCTACCCGTTTCCTCGTGCCGAAGGTGTTTGGTGTACTCGCCGGATGGCGAATGCGTGATAATCAAGTCAAAGTGCTGCTTGGGTAATAAGGCCAAAATAGCAGATTCAACTGTTTCTTCCGATAATGGGAATTGCTCCGGCCCGTCGTCTAGGTCGCCCATATTACCATTGGCGTTCAATTCTTTCAAAGCCTGATAGAATCGAGGTGCTCGTCTGGGATCATTTCCCCTACAAAGACAAACAATAAAACATTGCCATGATGGGTGGCTCAAAATAGTACCGCCCGCCCATAGGGTTTCGTCGTCGGGGTGCGCAACAATAATAGCTACCGATTTTATGTGACTATTTGGCATAACTATACGGTTTTTTCCATGATAAGCCGAGCCATTAGATAACTAATAGTGGATTCGGCACCTTGATTGAGGTTGACGGTATTTTCTTCCAATCCATCATAACAACCACCAGTACAGGGATTATATATGATTTGATTTAAGTGATTGTTGCCCAAAAACCAATTAAAAGCAATCGTCATTTTTTCGAAATAACTAGCATCCTGAAAGGTTTTATAAAATAAATTCATGGCTAAAATGGTGTAAGCCACATCAATTGGTTGTTCGCCACCTACTACAATGGGAATCAGTTGGTGTCCTTTGTGCAACCAACCTTTATTAGAAATTACTTTTATTTTATCGCCATTCAACGTAAGCGACAAAAGGAAATCAAAAGAGTTTTTTGCAATTTCTTTATAGACTTTATTGCCCGTTTCGATATACGCGAGTAGTAAGGCTTCCGGCAAAATACTGTTGCCGTAGGTCATATAACTTTCAAACCACTGCCATTTTGATTCTGATTCGTGGCGGTACATTTGCACTAATCGGTTGGCCAATATTTCTATCAACAAAGAGATTTTGAGCGATTTTTTTTTCAAATTATAGTAATACAAACCTTTTATCGAAAAAGCCATAGCTCGGGTAGAATGCATGGATTCCACGTGCAAAAGCGCATTTTCTAAAACTGACTCGGCTAATTGAATCACATCTGCTGGCAAAATCACTTTTTTTGAAATTAAAAAGCCCAAAGCCCAAATAGCCCTGCCATTTGAATCGGACAAATTCGTTTCATTGTTTTGTTCCGTAAAATTTTGCTCAAAGTCAACATAGTTGTTGAAATTACCACTGGGCAATTGGCAAAATTTTATAAAATTCAAATACAGTCGAATATAATCCAAATCAGCGTTATTGCCCGATATTTGGTAATGCATACAAAAGGCGATTAAAGCCCTAGCATTATCATCGAGGGTATAACCAGATGCGTCATCGGGTTGGTTGAATATCGAAAACTGTAAACACGCAAATGGCGTGGTCATTTTTTTCAGATGAACTAGGTTGATGTCGGGAAGTTGGTATTTTAACTGAATTGAATCGTTTTTCGGAGCGATATCGTACATTTTTGGGACATTATCGTAAGTAATAGGTAACTGCGTTGTTGATTCAAGTACTTTCCTTGTAATTTTTTGAAGCAATTGTGCATGTGCAATCGCCGAATTTTCCCAAGCAGTTGGCACAATTGTTTGCAAGGTATTTTGGCTAAATGTAGTGCACAGCACATCGTCGTTCAGCAAACGATTTACGCCTTCGGCCAACTGTTGAGCACTTTGAAAATCAATGATAATACCCGTGGATGGACTCAAAAGTTCTTTGGCCTGCGGAATGGGGGTAGAAATGATGGGACAACCGCAACTCATGGCATAAGAGAAGGTGCCGCTGACTGCTTGATTGGGGTCTTTGGAAGTAAAGAGATAAATATCCGTTAATTGCAAATACAAAAAAAAA
>JAAFHO010000509.1 GCA_013297575.1 Chitinophagales bacterium | reverse complement strand
TCTTCCGATCTCTGACGGGTACCATCAATGCTAGTAAACAAGTGGAGTGTTTTCAGGTTAAAATTGAAAATACAGCATCGAGTAACCCTGCTGGTTATGTTTGGTTAGCATTGGAGGATAACCTGAGCGATATGGATGTTGTATCGGTAAAAGACCTGAGTACCAATACTACACTGCCTTTATTGTCTTACGCCAACGGTAAATGGGTAAAGATATCTACCACTTGGCCAGGAGGAAGTAGCCGAACGCTAGAGGTATGTGTTAAATATAATAATTGTACCAATAATGCGATGGTACTTAGGCAGGGTTGGGACTGTAATGCCTACCCAACCAATCCAACCACTTATGCCTGTGCTAGTTTAGTTATACAGGCCAATGTGAACATTATTCCTCGCGAAGGGGCGATTCAAGGCGACTTTATTGCTACGTCACCATTGCCCGTTTCCATGTGTGAAAATTTCGTTTTTGATATTAAAATTAACTCCTCACAGCAAGGCGATATCCGTAATCCACGCGTGAAGGTTACGTTGCCTACTGGCATGGTTTTGCTGCAACCAGTACAAATAGAATATCCATTTAATTCAGGGAATTGGCAAAATGCTACGCCAACCATTTCTGGACAAATGATTGAAGTATTACTGACCAATCATACATTAATCAATGATTCATTACCCGGAACAGTCAATGCAAATACCATAACATATCCAAATGGTGAAGATAGGCAGTCTAGGGTGCGCTTTACTACGCGCACAACTTGTAATTTCTTTTCAGGCGATCGCATTACCTTTCAACCTTCAGCAGAGCGTACCTGTGGAGGTTCAGCATCTGGAAGCGGCTCCATATTTAAATCGCCAAGGATTAGAGTTTTGGGCGCCGAGCCTACTTATGAAGGGACATTTAGTTTCAATATAGCAGGTGGAAATACAGTGGAAGGTTGTACTGCCAAAACCATCAATGTCACAACGCAATTGGCAGACCTAAATGCATTAGATGGTTTACCCGCCATGACTGGCGCGGCAGATACGATTTATATTACTATGCCTGCTGTATTGGATTATGTACCAAGTACTTTTGTATGTACTACTGTACCAGTTGGCAATTGTCCAGTATTTATTAGCAGTACTGTACAGGCAGATGGACGTAATTTATTGAAATTCAAATTACCGGCAAGTATTTCTATTCCTAATGGTGGGGTTACAGCAATCAATTTCAAGTTTGACGTGCTTCCGGAAGCTAATATAGCATGCACTATTGAGGATAAACTCACTGGTCGTATTATTGCGGTTTATACGAATATCGTATGCCCGAATCCTCCACCGGCAACAATATGTCCCAAAATAACGGCACTAGCTGGAGAAGGAGAAGAGGTTATCATTTTGAAAAAACGTCAATTCTTATTTGAAGGCCAAGCACTTGCCTGTAATAGTGGGGGAACATTCAATTACACGCTCCCTGTTAGGCTTCAAAATGGTACAATTGCATCAGGGGAGACCATTAAAGTGGAAATATATTGTTTGGATGCAAATGGAAATATGATTGGCGGCCCTGTGCGGGTGTTGGATATTGTTGGGCCTAAAGCGGCTGGATCACTAACAACTTTTACAGGAACTTTTGGCGGCTGTGATGCAGTAAATGGAGTAAAGGTATTAGTGCCTACCACTACTTTTGCAGGTGTCTTTCAATGCCAGTGCGATATGCCCATGTTTATTTATAAAGACCTTTCTAAATGTCCTACAGTAACAATTAGCCTCTCTGATAATGATATTTGTGCAAACGAGAAAACAACGGTTACTGCCTCCATTGCCAACGGCGCGAATGCGGGTACATGGACAACTACCGGAACAGGCACCTTTGCCAATTCAACCGCACTATCCACCAACTATACTCCATCTACAGCAGACGCTACGGCTGGTGTAGTTACCTTAAAATTTACGACCAACGACCTGACGGGTACTTGTCCGCCCGCTATGGCTACAGCGTTGCTTACGATTAGACAATTACCCACAACCGCCAATTCAACGCTAACAGTATGTGCCACGGCAGTAGGAGGTACTTCGGGTAGTTTTACATTAACCAATGCTAATACTTTAGTGGATCCAGTAGGCGGTAATAT
Source organism: Chitinophagales bacterium (assembly GCA_013297575.1). Lineage (GTDB taxonomy): Bacteria > Bacteroidota > Bacteroidia > Chitinophagales > Saprospiraceae > M3007. The sequence goes on along the minus strand of JAAFHO010000509.1, from coordinate 2,297 downwards.
TATTTCCTACCATGCTACGTTAGCCAATGCTCAGGCTGGAACATCTGCACTGGCAAGCCCATATACAGCAACTAATAATGCTGTTGTGTATGCGCGCGTCCGCAACCCAATTACAGGCTGTGTTAATACAGCTACGTTAACCTTAAGAGTGAATGCACTGCCAACCGCTAATCCGGCAACGCTTATTGTTTGTGAAAATGATCCTTTAGGCAGTGGAATTGGAACATTTACGCTTACTCAAGCGAATGCTACTGTTAATAGCGGAGTAGGCTTCACGATCACCTACCATAATACATTGGCAGAGGCGCAAAGCGGGGCTAATGCTTTACCTAGTATTATTAATTCTGCTACAAGCATTAAATATGCACGGGTCGTAAATACTGCAACGGGGTGTTCCAATACAGTAGCAATTACACTTACGGTACGCGCTCGACCACGCGCATACGCTGCTGTTTTATCCAAATGCCCTATCTCGTTTGACGGGTTAACGGCATCGTTTACACTATCAGATGCCAATGTTCAATCTACAGGTGGTGTTGCTGGATTAACGGTTTCTTATCATGCTAATTTGCTCGATGCTCAACAAAATACAAACCCATTATCGAACATATTTGTATCGGTAACAAACAATGTATGGATTCGGGTACAAGATGCAAATGGTTGCTATTCGACAGATATTTTACAATTGGTCGTATTGGAAAACCCAACAATAGATGCTATTGCAACACAATTAACTTGCGCTGGAATTAATAATGGTTCTGCTACGGTAGTGGTTTCTTCTGGCCCAATTCCATATACTTATGATTGGAGTAATGACGGGGCTGAAAATCCAGATAATGATCCAATTACTATTAATGGATTAAGCGCAGGCCTTTACACCGTTACTGTTACAGATGGTAATGGTTGTACCGCTATTGATTTTGTCAGTATAAATCCTGCCCCTGCTTCCATTACGATTACAGTCAATTCTGTGACCAATGTTGCCTGCCGAAATGCCTCAACTGGCGCCATATTTATTACAGTAGCAGGTGGTACCCCAACCTATAATTATAATTGGTCAGCACCTGCTCCCGATGTAGAAGATCCCAATAATTTAGCCGCAGGTACTTATACAGTAACAGTTACAGATGCGAATGGGTGTACCATGACCACATCTGTAACCATTACCCAGCCAGCAAATGTGCTAAATGCCACTACAAGTATAACTGCTACACCTACGGCTTGTAATGCGTCCAATGGGGCTGCAAACGTTGTGGCAATAGGGGGCGTACCCGCTTATACATACCTATGGAGTAATGGCCAAACGACCGCTAATGCTACTAATCTTGGCCCTGGCTCATATGTTGTTACAGTTACGGATGCCAATGGCTGTACCAAAGTAGCCACTGTTGTTATCCCATTTGCTACTGCTCCTGTGGTTGTCATTGGGAACTTTACCAACGTACTTTGCGCAAGTGGAAATACGGGTACAGCAACGGCTATGGTACAGGCGGGTACAGGTACTGCGCCATTTAGTTTTGTATGGTCAAATGGACAAACAGGGCCAAATGCTTCGGGGCTTTCTGCGGGAACATACGGTGTAACGGTAACGGATGTAAACGGGTGCTCGGGACAAACAAGTGTTACTATTATACAACCAACTCCCGTTAATGCGGTGATTCTTAACACAACAAATGTTACTTGTAACGGATTTAACAACGGAACGGCAACGGTATTTGCTACTGGAGGAACACCTGGTATTGGTTATAGCTATTTATGGTCAAATGGACAAAATAATCCGACAGCCTCCAATCTTGGACCTGGTACTTATACCGTTACGGTAACAGATATAAATGGTTGTTCGCGTTCCACAACTGCAACAATTACACAACCGTCCCTGCTAATGCCAACAGTAACACCTCCTGTAATGAATGTATCTTGTTTTGGAGGAAATAATGGCGCAATCAATCTCTCCGTAATAGGAGGAACGCCTAATTACGATTACAATTGGAGTGGAAATGCCCCCGATGTTGAAGATCCTAATGGTTTAACTGCAGGCACTTATACCGTTACTATCACGGATGCAAAAGGTTGTACTACAACCATTTCACAAACCATAACGCAACCTACAACTGCACTTTCGGCTGCGATATCCTCGTTTACAAATGCCTTATGTTCGGGAGGTGCAACGGGGACTGCTACTGCGCTGGCAACAGGTGGCACACCAAATTATAGTTATTTATGGTCGAATGGACAAAATACAGCAATGGCTACGGGTCTTGCAGCTGGTTCATATGTCGTAACAGTAACCGATATGA
>JAAFHO010000508.1 GCA_013297575.1 Chitinophagales bacterium | reverse complement strand
AGGCGATTCTTTGTCTGTAACCATGCTGCGGTTTTATGTAGGACATTTTAAGTTTTTAAACAAAAGCCGCACAGTATTGGAGGACAATACCTATCATTTATTGGATTTGGAAGAAGAAAATACGCTCAAAATCCCTTTCCAATTGCCCCAAAATACGGTTTTTGATACCCTCCAATTCGATCTTGGCGTGGATAGCCTAACCAATGTATCAGGTGCCATCGGGGGTGATCTTGATCCCACGAAAGGGATGTATTGGGCTTGGCAAAGCGGTTATGTCAATTTTAAAATAGAAGGTATCTATGAAAAATGTCCCACGCGCGATCGAACGTATAGTTTCCACCTTGGAGGCTATTTGCCGCCTTTCCAATCGGTACAAACCATAAAATTAGCCGTTCCAAAGACCGGAAACCTAGATATAAATATTGCGCTGGATACCTTTTTTGCTCAAATTGATTGGCAAAAAAAATACAGCATTATGTCGCCTTCTAAAGCAGCAGTTGGCCTGATGCAGCAATTGACTGGTCTTTTTTATACTCAATAACTACTTAGTAATACTTCGTTTATCGTAATTTTTAATAAAACATGAAAAAAACACTTTTATTCGCCTGCCTAATGGTAATTTCCATTAGTGCAACTCATGCTCAGTCGTACAATAACCTTTGGATTCCAGATACGCTATCCGGTACTAATTTTAACCTGACCATTAAAGACACTTTCGCCCAGTTAACGCCTGGTAATCAAACAATTACGGGCGCTATCAATGGTAAATTTTGGGGCCCCACCATGTTCTTTAATAAAGGTGATGTTGTCCATTTAAATGTACTCAACAAACTCAACGAAGCCACTACAATCCATTGGCACGGATTTCACTTACCAGCAGTGATGGACGGTGGCCCGCACCAAATCATTCCACCCGGCACGCTTTGGCAACCGTATTGGAAAGTCACCAATAATGCCGCTACCTATTGGTATCACCCGCACCTGCACGAAATGACGATGGAGCACATCACCAAAGGTATTGGTGGTCTCATCATTGTACGCGATGAGGTGGAGGGCGCATTGGCATTGCCGCGTTCGTATGGTGTGGACGACATTCCATTGGTATTGACCGACCGCGATTTTAACACACAAAAGCAATTTGTGACCGTACCGTATGGCGATAGCATGATGGTGAATGGCACTTTGCGCCCGCAACATACCGTACCTGCGCAAGTAGTTCGGTTACGCATTTTGAATGCCGCTATTGAACGCTCCTACAATATTGGATTTAGCGACAACCGCAATTTTTCGATCATCACCTCCGATGGCGGCTTGCTTAATGCGCCAGTAAGCCTCAATCGTTATGTTTTACACGCTGGAGAAAGGATCGAAATTTTGGTAGATTTTGGCGGACAATCAGGACAATCTGTTGATTTGAAAGCCTATAATGCCTCCTTGGCTAATTTTGTAGCAGGAAGTGAAAACTTTCAGAATGGCCCATTTGGGAATTACTTGGGGAAAAAGGACTTTACCATGTTACATGTCAACATAGGCGCAGCTACAGCAAACCCTATAACGACTATTCCAACTACGCTGACCAATAACGTACTGCTAAATGCCGCCAATGCCAATATTACACGTATTATTACGATGAGCGATAGTATGGGCGTAACCAATCCGCCTATTTTAGGGCCAAATGCATTTATCATCAACCATAAACTTTTCGACATTGACTATAACCAATATACCGTGCCGCTGAACAATACCGAAATATGGGAAATCAGAAGTACATCGGGATTTGGGCATCCGTTCCATATCCACGATGTTGAATTTAATATCCTTTCGATTAATGGCGCGGCGCCACCAGCAGCACAAGCAGGTTGGAAAGATGTGGTGTTTGTCCCTCGTCAGCAAACGGTTCGGTTTATCGCAAAATTTGAAGATTTTGCAGATGTTGAGCACCCATTTATGTACCACTGCCATATTGCGCTACACGAAGATGAAGGTATGATGGGGCAATTTGTGGTAAAAGACCTGTCTTCTTCTACCTTAAATCCTATTGCAACCACCGACGATATTGTTATTTTCCCTAATCCGGTGAGCGACCGCTTGTTTGTCTCTTTTACCGATCCAAATATGGAGGCTTATTATGTAAAAGTCACGAATGCCTTAGGTAAGGTAAAATTAATGTTGCCACAACCAACGTTAACGGATGGGATTGATATAAGCCGTTTTGCACCAGGTGTTTATTGGTTGGAAGTGACCGATCAAAAAACAAAAAAGACGATTTCTAAAAAATTTGTAAAACAATAGACCCGCATGCGTCCAATTAAAACAACAGTAGCGCGCTTTTTTTATCTATTTTTGACGTTGTTGACGTGGAGTATTTCCAATGTTAACGCGCAACAAATGGTCAGTGATTTCAACTTACTCAATGTGGATGGAAAAATGGTTTCGTTATCCAATTATCCAGAAGCAAAGGGTTTTATAGTCGTTTTTGTTTGTAACCACTGTCCTTTTGCTAATTTATACCCGACGAGGTTCAACGAATTAACTAAAAAATACGCTGCTGTTGGCGTACCACTCATGGCCATCAGTTCTACCGATACGATCGTTTACGAAGAGGATACTTATCCAAAAATGGTAGAAAAATCGAAACGGGAGCAGTTCAATTTCCCGTATCTATTCGATGGCACACAAGCGGTTGCGAAAAACTTTTTAGCCGAAAAAACACCGCATGCGTATGTTATTTGGAAAGAAAACAACCAATGGGTAGTCAAATACAGCGGCGCAATTGATGATAACGGACAAAATTCAAATCTAGTTGAAAATCAATACATTGCAAAAGCAGTTGATGCACTTTTGCAGTGCCACGAAGTGGAAGTAACAGCAACAAAATCGATTGGATGTCGAATCATATTTAGAGAGTAAAACATGAAAAATATTTATTTAGTTGTAATGCTATGCGCCTTAGGTAATAGTGTATTCGCGCAGCGCAACGTCATACTTTTAATCGCCGACGACCTAGGAACCGATTACCTTGGTTTTTATGAAGACCATCAGGATACGGCCGCAGTACCTAATATTCGCGCTTTGCTGGCGCGTGGTGTGCGTTTTAACAACGCGTGGTCGAATCCCGTTTGTTCGGCTACCCGATCGGGTATTTTGACCGGAAGATACAGTTTTCGGACGGGTGTGGGCGGTATTGTAGGAGGCATAGGAGGCAGCGGAGCCTTAAACATCAATGAAATTACGATCCCGAGGATGTTGCAAACGTATCAACCCAATAGTATCGGGAAGGCCAATATTGGTAAATGGCACTTACAGAATGCAATGCCCGTTTCCAATTTGAACAACCCCAATACAATGGGTTATGACCTATTTGCGGGCAATTTCATTGGTCAAATTACGAGTTATACCAAATGGACAAAAGTGACCAATGGCGTTTCTTCCACAGTCACTACTTACGCCACCACAGAAACGGTCAACGATGCGATTACTTGGGTCGATAGCCAAAATGCAAAACCCTTTTTCCTTTGGATGGGTTTTAATGCGCCCCATTCTCCGTACCATTTGCCACCTGCTGGTTTGCATTCTTATACCAATTTGAGCGGTACGCAACAAGATATTATGATGAACCCCAAATCGTATTTTAAGGCTTCGCTCGAGGCTTTAGACCACGAAATTGGGCGACTTTTTGCGCATTTGGAGGCAACTGGACGCTTGGACAGCACTGATATTATTTTTATTGGCGACAATGGAAATACTACTCAAACGGCTCAAATTGCCAATACCAACCGTGCAAAAGGTACCATTTACCAATATGGCATACACGTTCCATTTGTTATTTCGGGGCCATCGGTGACAGATCCGGGGCGTGTCAGCAATGCCCTGGTAAACACGGCTGATTTATTTGCCACGATCTTAGAAATGTTTGGATACCAAAATTGGGCGACTCAAATTCCAGCCGCTAAACCCGTGGACAGCAAAAGCATCATGCCTATCCTAAAAAATGTGGCCGCTACAACCCGCGACTGGATTTTTACCGAAAATTTTAAAACTACACCTGATGATACCGATGGAAAAACCATGCGCAATACGGATTATAAACTCTTGCGTTTTGATAATGGTACAGAGGAATTTTATCATTTGGCTGCTGATCCAGGAGAAACCACCAATCTATTACTGGGTACATTAAATTCGGTTCAACAGCAAAATTACGAGTACTTGTGCAAGCAAATGACCACATTGGTTGGGGCTGGTAGTTTTTGTAATGCTTCTGTTGGCACCAACGACGGTGTTTTGAATGATCGTGCGGTGATCGCTTTTCCAAACCCATTTACCGCGCATATTTTTTTAACATCCAAGTCTAATCATACTTTTGCCGAATTGTACAATGCTTATGGCAAACTCGAATTTGCAGGGTTGAAT
>JAAFHO010000051.1 GCA_013297575.1 Chitinophagales bacterium | reverse complement strand
AAAAAAATTGGTGGAAATATAACACTAGGCCGTCGCACAAGTCACAAGATTAGGAAATACTGCCAAATAATGAACTAATTTAGTGTAGGTGTGACTGCGAGTTCATGTGGTCAACATAGCGAATCCAGACCCTGATAAGGGTCAAACATGAATAGCCCTGAATGCAATTCAGGGTCTGGGAATGTGGCAAGAATTTAATAACCCTGAAAGGGTTGAACGTAATAAAGCATACATAATACGTTGACGTTCAACCACTCCGTGGTTGATAAAATATTGCTGCATTCCAAACCCTGAATTGCATTCAGGGCTATTCACGTTCGACCCTTAGCAGGGTCAGAATGATCTTAAGTTAATCACATTAGGTGTATTATGTTTAATTCCCACTTTTTTGCTGTTTCAACGCGGCCAGTTGGCCAAATAAGGAACGTTCTTCATCCGATAATTGGGTGGGAATAGTGATTTGAATTTCCACATATAAGTCTCCAAAGGTTCCAGGTGTATCATACACTGGCATGCCTAACCCGCGCATCCGAAGGGTGGCTTCCTGTTGAGTGCCTGGCTGGAGGGTCATCATTTTTTCACCGTGTAGCGTTTGAATACGTGTTTTGCCGCCCAATACAGCTGTAACTACGTCAACAGATTGCTTACAATGTAGATCATTGCCCGAACGGGAATATCGTGGATGAGGTGCGATGCGTATATTTACCAAAAGATCGCCGTTTTTACCACCATTTTGACCAGCGTTGCCTTTGCCGCGTAGCCGAAACTGTTGCCCTTCGCGTACGCCTTTTTTTAGCGACATTTTGTGTTCTTCCTTGCCAATGGTCAGTACGCGCGAGTAGCCAGTAAAGGCCTCTTCCATTGTAATTTGTAGATCGGCCTCCGTATTGGAGCCATTGCGTGTTGAGGTAGCACGTTCACTTTGTTGACCACCAAAAAACTGACTAAAAATATCTTCAAAACGCTCATCATTTTCAAAATCACTCGCATTGAATGCGTAGCCAGAACCGTTAGGCCGGCCATTGTGTTGCCGCGTAGATCCACCAGCATGCCCGTTATTTGTTGGGTTTTGTTGCGGCGGGTGTTCCCAGTTTTCACCGAACTCGTCGTAAAGTTTGCGTTTCTCAGGATCACTCAATACCGTATTTGCATCATTTACTTGTTTGAATTTTTCCTCCGCTAATTTATCATTTACATTGTTGTCTGGGTGGTATTGAATGGCTAATTTACGGTAGGCTTTTTTAATTTCAGCAGGTGTAGATTTCTCGTTTACACCTAGTATTTTGTAATAATCTTTGGTAGCCATAATTAAATACTGTTAAGGAATAGCAAATTTAGTTTGCAAAAATAACCCTGTTTGTCAATAATATTCGCCAAAATAAATCATTGGGCTACATGATATTTATCATTCATTGTTAGTTTATTATTAAGCCAGTATAAAATTTACTGTTTTTAACGCTTTAATACCTCTTTTTTTACTCTTTACCATAAGAAGCGTACACCGTTGCATCTTCCAGTGTACATTTGTGCGATTTTTCCCTATCTTTCCATCTGATGGCCTTTTCGTGGTTCTTGCCTTGTTGGAAATAATAGTAGTACCACGAGTGTCCTTTTCATTTTTACAACTTAAACAATATATCGGTTTTATTATGGGAGTCAATGCACCAATCAGGTTCGTGGGTAAAGAAAAAACACAGTTTTATGCAGTTTTATGCCAACGTGTAGATGCATATTTTCAACAAAATGGCTTGTCCCGACATGCGGACACAGGTATCGTCCTCAAAACGATTATTCTCATTTCTGCCTATATCGTACCCTTTGTGCTGATGGTTTGGTTACAACCCTCTTTCGCAGTTTGTTTGGGGTTGTGGGCTATTATGGGTTTTGCTATGGCAGGCATAGGTATGAGTGTCATGCACGATGCCAATCACGGTGCCTATTCTACTAATAGCAAAGTAAATACTTTGCTGGGCTACTCCATCAATCTTTTGGGAGGTGCCAGTTTTACGTGGAAATTACAACATAATATCCTCCACCATACCTACACCAATATCGTCCATTACGATGATGATATTGAGGACAAGGCCATCTTGCGCATGTCGCCACATACGCCAGTAAAGTCCATTCAACGTTTCCAATGGTTTTATGCGATCATTTTTTACAGCATAGTTACCTTGTATTGGGTAACTGCTAAGGATTTTATGCAGTTTGCGCGTTATACGCGTATGAAGGTGAATAAAAATACACGTCGCCAAAATGCGGTAACATTAGCACGTATTACTGCTATAAAAATCGGGTATTTTTTGGTATTTTTTGGCATTCCTTTGGCTGCTGGGTTACCTTTTTTACAAATTTTAGGGGGCTTTTTGCTCATGCACGCTATTGGAGGTATCGTTTTAACTGTCATTTTCCAGTTGGCGCACACCGTAGAAGAAACTACCCATCCAGTACCAAATGCAGAGGGCAATATCGAAAATGAATGGGCGATACATCAAATGAATACAACCGTCAATTTCTCGCGCTACAATCGGTTTGTATCGTGGTATGTGGGTGGTTTAAATTTTCAAGTGGAGCACCATCTTTTCCCTAAAATTTGCCATACGCATTACCCTAAACTAGCGGATATTGTTGAGCGTACTGCACAAGAATTTAATATTCCTTACTTAGAGCACAAAAGTTTTGGTCATGCCTTGCGTTCACATTTTGTAACACTCCAACGTTTTGGCAAAATGCCCGACTTGGATGAGGTATTAGGTTAGTTTTGGGCCAGTGTATAATTTGCCCTTGAACGTTTACGAAACCTTGTAGGTTTCGTAAACGTAACGCCTTGAAAACCAATGCTTTGATTCAACTGATGATTCGCATTGTTACTTAATTCATTCACCTTTAATGCGTTTTCTAGGGATTAGACTCTTTTTTATTCTTATCATTTTACCCTTTGGGCTGGTAATTCCTTTGCGTGCACAGGAAAACAATTTTATAAATGTCCATTTTATACATGGCTCAAAACCGCATAAGGCATTCAAGCAAGAAGAACAAAAGTGGAAGGGCGGCATTTGGGGCGGCCATGTAGGTATTGAAATAGACTCTGATCGGGTCATTGATTTTAAGCCCCAAGGCAGGTTCCATTGGCTGGCCCATCGAAATAAAATAAATAGTGTATTTACCATCCATACGCAAGATGGCTTTTGGGCGTATTTTGGAATAAAAAGCGCAGAATTAGAGCGGACATCGATACAAATTCCTATTTCCCAACAACAAAAAACGATCCTTGATAGTATTTCTTCACAGTATATTACCCTATCTCCTTACGATTATGCCTTTATCGGAATGCGCTGTGCATCGGCCAGTTATGATATTTTAATGCAGGCCGGACTCACCCCAAAACATACCCGTATTTGGTACTGTTCCAAGTATTTTTATCCAAAAAAATTAAGGAAATACCTACTGAAAAAGGCTCGTCTTAACCATTGGATGGTGACAAGTCATACAGGGAATGAGCGTAGAAAATGGGATAAAGATTGAATTTGCACTTACTCTTCCATCGGAACGAGTTTTATTTGTTCCAGTATTTTGTGCGCACTTCCACAACTGCTACCATGTTTTTGATGGTTTTCTAGCGCTTCTGCTGTTTTTTCGTCAGCATTAAGATGCTTTTCTGTGCTATTGGGTGATGGAACAGATGATTTGCAGGTATCTGATGTACAGCCGCAGCATCTAACTTTTTCTGTTGATATATTATTTGCCATGTTGAAGTAAGGTTAATAAGTAGAACTAAGTGTTTTTGATAGCACAAATATCGGTAGGGAAAATGGGCTAGGAAAAGGATAGTGATCAACAATTCAGGTGATATATATTATTAGGTGAAATGACTAAAATCACAGAGGATATATAGGCCAAACCTGACTTTTACACTTTCAAACCGTGATATTTTACCGTAGATATTGCGGTATAAATATTATTACAAACAGGAAAATAGTCATGAAAAAGATACTTGTACCCACCGATTTTTCTGAAAACGCTAAAAAAGCGCTACAGTTTGCCGCCGAAATTTCAATAAAAACAGGTGCCGCCATTGAAATATTACACGTAAATACTACAGCCGCATACTTTACCCCGTCTCCTGATATCGTGTTTGATAGCACTGAATTAGATAGTTATGCTGCAGCAGTGGCTACCGACTTGAGGATACTAAAACGGGCATTAACCATTCCTGAAAAATTTGCGCATCTTGATCTCGAGACTCGGATAGAGGGCGGCTATTTGCACGAAACATTAAAGCGTATTGCAGAAGAAGATGAAACTGATCTTATCGTGATGGGGACTAAAGGGGCTACAGGCGCACTTGAGTTTTTTGTAGGTTCTAACACGGAAAAGGTGATTCGGACTGCTTCTTGTCCAGTATTGGTAGTGCCAGAAAAAGCAAATGATTTTGATCTAAAAACAGTCGTATTGGCCACTACGCTCCTTCCCGATCAACAAGAGGCATTTAATGAGGTAGCGCGTTGGCAAAAAGAATTTCATTTTGGAGTAAAAATATTATACATCAATACCGTTGGCAGTTATGGAGCAATAGACGATATTCAATCTAAAGCAGCAGAGCTTTGTACAAAATCAGGTATGGTAAAAATGGATTTATTCCCAAAGAACTACGTATTTAACGAAGAAGCCGCAATTTTGGAGTTTTCACAGGAAAATAATGCCGATCTCATCGTAATGGCCACGCACCAGCGGCGTGGTATTTCACATTTAATTTTTGGTAGCCTAACTGAAGACACCGCTAACCACTCCGATATTCCAGTATTGTGCGTGCCTATTTAGTGGTGCATAAGACCTTGGTTGAACACTAAAGTCTATTATTTATCGGCGTGGCAGGAAAGCCACGCCGATAAATAATAGGAATCTTCTCTACGATTTTTTGAAAAAATCAATATTTGAACTAAGACCAACCATAAGTGTATGGTTACGTTCTACTTTTACGCCATCACCTTTGAATATCAACTGAGTCATGTAGCCTAATTCCAATCGACCAATTTTTGGCAGACGGTAACCAAGTGCAACATAAGCGCGGTTTTGGTCAAAAATATTAAGGGCAACCTTTTTACCATAGGAGACAAACATCTCGTCGTAAGCCGTTAGATACCATGATTTATCCACAATACTTTTGCCTTTTAGTGGAATGGAACCTCGCGTAAGCAGACGGAAGCGATTCGAGTAAACATCGGGGCCTGGCTCAAATCCACCATTACCATCGGATACTGGTGCTTTTACATAACGTTGCTCTAATCGGAAACGGCTCACTACTTCTACCCGTCCAACCGCTTGTTTTAATTGAATTTGTTCCCAAAGCCTATTTTCGGGAAAGGTACTTTTGGCCGGAAATTCGCCATAAGGATAGGTTTCTACAAAGCAATAGCCCACAGTAGCAAAAGCAGCGGGGGTAAAGTGGTAGTTGATACCCGTACGCAACAACAATTGCTGGCCATTCTTTACGCCATCGGAGCGGCGGAGTTGGGCTTCTAGGTGAACGCCCCATTTAGGCGAAAACTTGTGATCGCCGAAGTACATAAACCATGCGTTTTGGTTGTTACCAAATGTCCGGGGTGATTGTGCAAAGGCATCTAAACTGCCGAGTAACAGCAGCGCGAGCATAATATTTTTCATAAAAATTTGCTGAAATGGAGTTGATCTGATGCTAATTTAAGAGAAACAGATCGACATTGTTAAGTTATGAATTTGACTGTTTTTACTAGTTTTTTAGGTAAAAAAATCAAAAAAAACAACAGTTTTGCAGTAACAAAGGTCAACTTGACCTTTGTTACTGCAAAGATAGGAAATATGAATACTATTTTTCCCGATAATGACCTAATAATAATTTACACCGCTAACACTTTTTTCCGTTTGCGCGCAGCCAAATTATGCGATGATACAGGTTCGTGCATCTCTAAACCTACCAACTTAACAGTGCCGCCAGCAGCCTCGTAATCGTGCTGGAAGTGGTGTAGATTTTCCATTACCGAGTGATCTACTAAATGTGTGGCTTCAAGATCAATTTCAACGTCCATACCCGGTGGAATGGCATCTAATTTACGTTTAATACCCAAATAGTTGGTAAATACCGCAGCATCATTGATTTTGATAAGGTATTTATCTTCCGTAAAGGATACTTCTGTGGGGGCTTTGAAAATTACTTTCAACGGCTTACCATTGATGATATTGATAATGATTTCGGTAAGGATACCAGCACCGATACCGATCAATAAATCCGTAGCAAGCGTAAAAATAATAGTCACCACAAAAATGACCAGTTGCTCTTTCCCGATGTGTAGGGTATGCAAAAACTCTTTTGGATGCGCCAATCGGATACCAACAGTGATCAACATAGCAGCCAATGCTGTATTTGGGATGAGTTCAATCAGGTGCGACGCAAGCAATACAAAAATAAGCAAGAAGCAACCGTGGAAAAAATTAGCCCAGCGTGTTTTTGCTCCGTTGGCTACATTGGCCGAGGAACGCGCCACTTCTGAGATCATCGGTAAGCCACCAAGTATGCCCGCAATCATGTTACCAATACCTACCGCAATAAGGTCTTTGTTGGCATTTGATTTTTGGCGCATGGGGTCTAGCATATCAATCGCTTTAACCGTTAACAACGACTCCAAAGAGCCTACTAAGGCAAACATTACGACGTATTTAATAAAGGTACCCATCATAGCCAAACCGCCAAAACTTACGTTGATATTGATACTGTCCAATAAATTTCCAAGGTGAACAAGGGCATATACTGGTTCTGTATGTTGAAAATCAAGCATGAGTTCTGCTGGAATTGCAAACATCAAAACGGCCAAAGGTGCAGGTAATTTTTGGATATTATGATTGATAAATGGCCATATCAACATAATGGTGAGGCATACCAATCCTACCAAGGCTGCTTTTGGATCCATACTCATAATAAAGTGTGGAATCTCTGCAATCAATTCTAATGGCTCTTTCCCCTTTGTCTCTATTGGGTTAATATCAAATAAAACGGGTATCTGCTTCGATATGATAATGATACCAATAGCAGCCAACATACCATGTACAGCAGAAAGTGGGAAGAAATCCACTAATTTGCCCAGTTTGAATACGCCAAACAGGACTTGGATTACTCCAGCCACTACAACCGCGCCGAGCGCATAGTGCCAACCTTGCTCCCCACCGCCAAAATCAGCAACAGCACCTACCAAAATAACGATAAGACCCGCAGCAGGCCCTTTGATCGTTAGTTTAGAACCAGCAATAAAACTCACCAACATACCACCTATTATGGCAGTTACTAATCCCATAAGTGGCGGAAAATCAGAAGCTTTTGCGATACCCAAACTTAATGGTAATGCCAATAAAAAGACAATAAAACCAGAAATAGAATCTGCCGCAAAATTTTCTTTGAGACCTGCTAACCCATCTTTGGGTAATGCAACTTTATTATTATTATTATTTGTCATGATTTTTAAATTTAAAATATTATATTAAAAGTGGTGGTTTTTTAGAGTAAGTATTTGAATAACAATTAATTATGAAGAACGGTATGCTACCTCGTGGTATCCTTTTGTATTTGGCCCTAAAAAGACCCTTGCATAAATACGGAACGTGGCCAATCCATCTAATATAAGACTGAGTGCCGTCAATCCAGTAAGCAGGTATTGATTGTGGTGTATATGTCCCAAAATCAAATCCTCACCGATAAACGTGGGCGAAATAGGAAATCCCGATAACCCCATACTAGCGATCATAAATAAAAGTGTCAATCTAGGACGTTCGTACGAATGCCCATGAAAACGCTCTAGAGAAATAGACTCCTGCTCCCCTTTGAGTCGTTGCAGACACAAGTAGCCTACTAACCCAGCCACAATAGTTCCACTCAGGTAAATATGTATCTGCTCGAAATCAAACTGTTCATTGAAGGCTACCGACAAAGAGGTAAATAATTGGTTCATAATAATGAGCAACCAAGCTGTCATCGCATTCTTACGTTCCACGAAAGCCCGTAATGCCATCACCAAGCCTAAGCCTGCAAATAACCCTGGCAAATACAAAATAATCGAAGTAGGCACTAACGCCTTATTATACACAAAAAACAACCCCAACAAATAGATGGGCCCAAACGCAAATGCGATACTCCGCGCACTAATAAAACTAAACCAATTGCCAACTTTCTTAATTGGTTGCCACAAAAATTTATACATCATCGCATCCAAATTCCATTCTTTAATGGATAAGATATAGAGTGAAACTTTGAGTTTACCCCAAAAACTATTGTTTTCTGTATGTTGTGGTGGTATAAAATTAAAAAACTGCTCGTGAATCAAGTAATTGAGTACCGATGGCGATACCAATAACTGATACGTCCTCAAAAATGCATTACCTGCAAAATGTATTAAGGCTAAATATTCAAATCCAAGCGCGATTTCGATAAAAATGATACCAATCTGCGCAATAGAAGAGTACGCAATCTGGGTTTTGACCGAAGACTGTACCATCGAAATGGAAGTAGCCACCAAACTCGTCGTCAAACCAAATGCGATCACCACAATCTTAAATATCAAGTTGTGCTCCCAAAATGGATAGGTACGAAGCAATAGAAACGCACCCATGTGTACCGATAATGACCCATAAAAAATTGCACTCGAAGTAGTAGGGCCTTCCATCGCTCTAGGTAACCAAGATGAAAATGGAAACTGCGCTGATTTGATCAATGCAACCACTAAAAACACACCTGGGATAACGAGTTGAAATGATCTTTGCTGAATAATATCGATATGATGCGCCTGTAAATCGTAGAGATCAAAAAACGTAATACTCTTCTCAAATACGTGGTGACACAACCAAATACCCAACAATAGAAAAATATCGGCCAATCGGTACAATGAAACTACTTTCAACGCATTTTTTACAGGCAAATAGCGATCCCTGTAAAAAGCAATCAAGAAAAAAGAAGTAATACCGATAATCTCCCAACCAATAAATAAGGTCTCAAAATTACCCGATACGACTATTACATTGATCCCTGCAAAAAAGAAAAGCAAATTGTTGAAAAAACGTTTGAAGCCTTTCTCGCGGTGCATATAATAGCGACTAAAAATAGACACTAAAAACGTAAGGATACCAGAAACCAAAAGGTAAACGGCGGATACTTTATCGAAATAAAAATCAATCGAAAACTCCGAGGTTTCGGCGGCGTACAACACCGGCCCTTTAGCAAATAACACGGGGAATCCATTATTGCCCCAAAACACAATAAATGCTATTGTGCCCAGCAGATGCGCGCTGATAGTGATGATCGTTGTCCAAAAAATAAACTTCTCCTGTTTATTACTCGGGAACAAGATGAACAAGAATCCAATCAGCGGTATTAATATAAAATATTGAAGTAAGTAACTCATTTTTTGCTTTAAATAGATGAAAATTAAATAACGAATGCCATTGTGTACATCCCATACTATTGCCGATCAGCATTGTTTTGGATAACATGTATGGATAGGTTCTCCTTTGTTGCATCTATGATATGATTGGTTTTCATCTCATTCGCCGACTCAATCAGTTTTTGCAAATCATTGGCTACATTTACCTGCTTTTTGATTGGGTTATATACTTGAAACGCACCATTTTTGAAAAAATAAAACTCATTTGTTTCTGGGTGAATCGCTAATAAATGTACCCACTCATTGGCAAACCATTCGTATAATTCGGGTAAAACCTTAATCGTATTGAGTACAACTTCTGGGTAATGTTCTACTAAAATAAGCAGTCGAACAGGATCGTGTACTTCAATCATCTGAAGCGGAAGTCCGGGGCGCAAATCGCCATCGCTACTATTGGATACGCCAATCAAACCCATCACATTATGGGGTAGTTTGGTGCCAGCACCCAGTTTCTGATTGTCAATACGAGAAAAATAATATTCCAAATTGATACCTCCACACACCGGCGGTAGCGGCTTCATCACATTTAAAAGCAATTTCCCATCAAGGTCAGTACGATAATCATACGAATTCATAAACGCCCTCCTGTCCAAAAACAAACCTTTGGTAAGGCTGCGGTTGCCCACAAAACACAGTGCATTTGTACCGTGTCCTAATTCAGGACGTGGCTCGAACATCGAAACCGACCGCTGACGAATCGCCGCCCTTATCTTGCGGATATCCTTCATTGTATCAATTGACGCAAACCTGCGTGAACGCTCTTTCGCATTAAGGTCAAGTGCATTTTCAAAAGTGGCTTTGTGTTGTTGGTGCGACAGCTTATTAACTACTGAAAGTAAGTCTTCATCATAATAACCAATGTCGTCACTTGCGGTATCGTGCATGGCACCCACAAATTGTGTCTCATCGGGGATGTGAAGCCCTTTTTCGGATAAAATAGCACGAACTTTAGGGTGATTGGCCATAAAGGCAAAAACCCGAGCATTGGTAGCGCCAGGCCTTCCGCTACACGCACCACAATCATGTGCGCCGTGGTGCGGATTATTGGCACTACTAGAACCATGCGCCACAACATATACCAATGGCGCAAAATCATTTATTAACCCGATACCGCGTAGTAAACCCTCTACACGCACCACCATTTGGTCAACAGTAAAGCCCAATTGTAAACCATTCTCTATATCATTGGGGTTCTTATTCTCCACCTGCAATTGGCCATACATGTTCATGTGCGAAAATGCATCTGAAATAGCAGGACTCATTTTTGGCTTGAAAATATTGGAAAATAAACGGAGCACAGCCCATACACCCATTGAAAGCGATAATAGAAATCCTTGAAGGAAAGTATGCGTCTTTTTGGTATATAATAGGTCGTGTTTGTGCTTTTCTGTAACACCATATTCTTTAATCAAAAATTGTGGTGTAACAGGCGCAGGACACAGTTTTTCGTAAAACTTACCATTTTCGGGCTGAAAAAAGAACTCAACGCCAAAAAAACCAGGGCAACCATACGTCTCGCTTGTGGTATCGGAAGACTCCACATGTCGGCGTAATGAGCATTCCCGCTCATCAATACAAAAGATGGCCTGAAAACTTTTGGGCAATTGAACCGAATTTGTCGTTGGGTTTTCGCTCAAATAGCGTACCCCCGCCAGCACTTCATCGTAATAACTCCATTCAAAGGCATCTTGCCAAATTTTTAATACTTCTTCTAGTTCGGTGTTCGCAACATCAGCAAATAGATCCATTGGAGCAACATTTACTTTACTGCTCAATGGTGTCCAATTTGTACCCAATTGATCGTCCAAATTGTCCAATTCCAATAATAATTCAAAATGGAGCAATTCTTCTAATGAAATCTTTTTTGGATATAAAATACTATGTGGGTTATCCTCTATGGCAGATACCATCCCCGACCATCCGCGATGTGTAAACTGTTGGTCGAAGATATATTGCGTATAAAAAGAAGCATCCCCAACCACCATTTTCAACAAACTTTCGATGGTACAGGTCGGGTCAAATAGTAGCGCTTTAGCCCTTTTTGTTTTGAAAAAACTACTAAAACTATTGGTCTCTAACTTCCGAATGGCGGTCAATAATCCTTCATTTTCAAAAGGAAAATGCTCGATGGCAATACCTTGATCTAAGTAACTACAAAGAATCCTGAAGAGTAGCGGCTGTACCAAATTATCGAGGTCAATATGGTATGCCTCTTTCCAAAAGCGGCGCAATTGGCCAATACGCGGCGTAAAACTACTGTCGTATTGTTGTTTTAATACGCGTTCTTTCCATAATGGTAAACCGTCAATACCTTTTCGGTCTTGAATCGCTTTATCTAGTATTTCAATCCTGATTCTACCTGTTTTATAAAGATTCCTATATTCTCCTACATTAAAAGTGGCTTGATGGCCAAATATTTTTGATGATTTAAAAATCGCACTGTAAAAATCCAACTCCTGAAAAGCGTGGAGTGAATTGTGATGAATAAAATCCTTGAGTGGCGTTTGACTCGGGAGATAATGTTTTAAATCGTGCAGCACTTCGTGGATATCAAAAGAAGTGCTATGCCTGTCTTTGACAGCATGCGTGTGATTTGCCATAATAGTTTAATGCATTTCTAGCGGATTGCTAGAAATTGAAAAAAAGCCATAAAATCCGTAAAGATGAGTAAATACATTGTAAACCAATATTGGGTTTATAGTGTATTAAAACACATTACAAAAATGAAATAAAATATATGGAATAGGTATTTCGTACAAAAAGAACATACAGTGGTACAATAGACAAATGTCCAAGTACTAAAAAAGGTACGAAATGATGGGTGTGAAAATTAAGAAAGATGTATTTTCCAGTTACAATACAATATATAAAATGGTAGGGAAAGACTAGATCGAATATTATTACTGAGATATAAACCAGCTGTTTTGGGCGTAAAAAAAATATTTTCACGTTTCTCTTGAATGAGATGGGAATCTACAGCATCATCTTCTCCTAATTGTTCTTCAAAATATAACTCTTCGGGTTCGTTAGCACTGTGCAGTAAATGAACATCAGTATAACCGTATAATCTTTCAATATTCAAAAAATTACCGGCATTGCTTTGATGTACTCTTTTCTGACCGAAGACAGAAAAGAAAGCACCTAGGCTTAGGGCAATGATGAGTATTGTTTTATTCCGTGTTTGCACGTCTGCTAATTCTTTTGAATGCTTAAAAACGTTGCAAAGGTACTACTTATTTTATTTTTCTAATCTTTTTTAGAAACTTGTTAGTATTTCGTTAACTTTAGAGCGGTTACATTGAGTGTTGGGTCACTATAATATTAGTATCATTTCATAAGTGTTTGCGCAAGTGTGGTTAAAAAAACGTAAATTTGCAAAGTCAAACACAATATTTTCATAACTACCATTATCATCTATATATGACAACTAATCAATTTAATATCCAAGGGCTAACAGAAGAGCAGGTACTTGCTTCAAGAACACAGCATGGATCCAATACATTGGAATACAAAAAAGAAAATGCGTTTTGGGAGGCCATCAAAGGGTTTGTAAAAGATCCTATGGTGCTGATGTTATTGGTAGCCTCCTCTATTTATTTTGTGAGTGGAAAAATTGGGGACGGCATTTTTCTAGCCTGTGCGATTATATTGGTCTCGGGTATTTCATTGTACCAAAATTCCAGAAGCCGTAATGCCTTAGAAAAACTAAAAAATTTCAGCCAACCTAAGTGCAAGGTGATCCGTGCCGGAGTAGTGGTAGAAATCAATAGCGAGGATTTGGTGGTAGGGGATAGTCTTATGGTAGAGGAAGGCACTTTTATTACTGCGGATGGAATTATTGTACATTCTAACGACTTTTCTGTCAATGAATCCATCCTTACTGGCGAGTCTTTTGCGGTTTTTAAAGACAAGGATAAAGAAGATCATTTAATTTATAGTGGCACTATGGTGGCCAGCGGTTTGGCTATTGCGAATATAACCGCTATTGCTAATGAAACAAAATTAGGGAAAATAGGGAAAAGTCTCGAAAGTATTCAGGAAGAACAAACACCATTGGAATTGCAGATTAACAATTTTGTAAAAAAAATGGTAATGGCAGGAACGGTGGTGTTTTTGGTGGTTTGGGGTGTTAATTACCTTAATTCACGCGATATTTTGGACAGCCTCCTCAAAGCACTCACGCTGGCTATGAGCATTTTACCAGAGGAAATACCCGTGGCTTTTACCACATTTATGGCACTGGGTGCGTGGCGATTAATGAAAATGGGTATTGTGGTCAAACAGATGAAAACAGTAGAAACACTGGGGAGTGCAACTGTAATCTGTACCGATAAAACCGGTACCATCACTGAAAATAAAATGAGTTTGGCCAAATTGTTTGTGCTGGAATCTGGAAATACCACAGATGCCGACCAGGTAAGTAGTGATGCCGAGCAGGATTTGATTCGTATTGCTATGTGGGCAAGTGAGCCTATTCCATTCGATCCTATGGAGTCGGCTTTACATGATGCTTATGCTAAGTATGCCGCCGTGGACGATCGACCCAATTTCAAAATGATTCACGAATATCCGCTAGGCGGCCAACCGCCGATGATGACCCATCTTTTTGAGAAAAAACAGGGCGGCGAGCGTATTATTGCTGCTAAAGGTGCACCAGAAGCCATAATGGCTGTTTCGAACCTGACCGATGCCGATAAAAATAAGATTTTAGCCGCTATGGAAAGCATGGCTAATGAAGGCTATCGAATGCTAGGCGTTGGCTTGGCAGACTTTGAAGGCAACCAATTTCCCAAAACACAACAAGAATTCAAGTTTATCTTTAAAGGTTTGGTGGCTTTTTACGATCCACCAAAGAAAAATATCCAAAAGGTATTGGAGCATTTCTATGCAGCGGGTATCAAGGTCAAGATCGTTACTGGCGATAATGCAGCCACTACCACAGCCATAGCAAAACAAATAGGATTTAAAGGCTATGAAAAAAGTATTACCGGCGACGAACTCATGCAGTTATCCGATGCCGACTTGAAAAAAGCGGTGATGGATATCCAATTATTTACCCGAATGTACCCAGAGGCAAAACTGAAAATCATCAATGCGCTCAAAGCACAAAACGAAATAGTGGCCATGACTGGCGATGGTGTCAATGATGGACCCGCACTTAAAGCCGCACATATCGGTATTGCTATGGGAAAAAAGGGTACAGAAATTGCAAAACAAGCCGCTTCCCTTATCTTGTTGGAAGATGACTTGTCCAAAATGGTGGATGCGGTGGCTATGGGGCGGAAAATTTACGCCAACCTCAAAAAAGCGATCCAGTACATCATCTCGATACATATTCCAATTATCCTTACAGTATCCTTGCCGTTGTTTCTTGGATGGATTTACCCCAATATCTTTTTTCCGAGCCATATCATATTCTTAGAACTCATAATGGGGCCTACCTGCTCGATCATTTATGAAAATGAACCTATCGAGAAAAATGCGATGAAACAGCAACCGCGTCCATTTTCCGCTACTTTTTTTAACTGGAAAGAACTGACAACAAGCATTATACAAGGTTTGATGATTACAGTCGGGACGCTTGCTTGCTACCAATACGCAGTTCAATCGGGCTATAACGAGTCTATCACCCGCGCTATGGTCTTCGTAGTACTTATTTCGGCGAATATTTTTCTAACCCTAGTGAATCGCTCCTTTTATTATAGTATGTTTACTTCGATGAAAAACAAAAATAACCTCATTGTATTCATTATTGGTATCACTATCGCTATTGCGGGGCTATTGTTATACATAAAACCGTTAGCTCATTTCTTTCAATTTGAATTCTTAAACCTATCGCAGTTAATCGTCAGCAGCGGTATTGGATGGCTATCTGTAATTTGGTTTGAAGGCTACAAGTGGTATAAAAGACGAATTGCAAAATAATATGGCGTTATTTTTGCTGGTTTGATGGATAAAAATGCAAGTAAAATGACAAAAAGGCAGTTTGTTGCTGAAATTAGTAGTCGTACATAGAATTGTAATTGTGAAGAGTTCATACATTTGCTTCTCTTAATGCTTTTCACTTTACAAAAAAATGGCTCTGTCCAAATACTTAATAATCCTTTACTCGTAATGCGTCATTTATTACTCCTTTTTGTTTCGTTACCACTATTTGTATTTGCTCAAAAACCTAATCCAACGAGGTCTTTTGAAATTAAACTATCACCAGAAAACGAGGCTTGGCACCTGCTTGGCAATATGCGTATTTCTGATGCAACAGGATATCCAGCAGCGATTTATCAGGCTGGATATAACGTAAATCCTGCCAACCCTGAATCTATGGCACGAACTTACTTAACGAGCAATCAATCCTTGTTGGGATTGCGACCAAGTGATATCAGTAATTTAAAACTACACGCTATTCGCTCCAGTCAAACAGGCCATACTGTCCGCCTTCGACAAATGTGCAATGGCTTGCCCGTGAATAAAAATGCTGAAATTACGGTACATATCACAAAAAATAACGTGGTGGATTATGTAATGAACGGTTTCCAATACGGTGTTCAAATGGATTTACCCGCTAATTTACCCGTCAGTGCATCCGAGGCGCGCCAATTGGTCGATAAACAACTTAACTTGACCAGTACAGTGACCGACGAAACCAACCAATTAATGGTTTTGCACCACGAAAACAAAAATTATTTAGTGCACCATATCGTCTTTTTGGCAGAACAGCCATTTGGTGAATGGGATGCTTATGTAGATGCGCGCACAGGCACAATCCTGAAATTAGAAGATGCTAGTTGGTAC
>JAAFHO010000507.1 GCA_013297575.1 Chitinophagales bacterium | reverse complement strand
CAACAACAGCACCGCTTGGATTACTTACAACATCAATACCAGTTGGATTGTCGGCAACGATAACAGGCTCTGGGTAAGGTCGTACCATTATTGTAGTAAAGCTGCCTGGGTCAGGGAGATCGTTGGCTCGTTCAGGGGGCTGGCTAGATGGTTGTTCAGGGGGAACTATTCCGTGATACATCGTTGACATAGCAGCATAAAAAACGAGGCCTCTTTCTTGAATGTTTACAGGAGTTCTAGGTTCGACAACACCATCAGAATTTACAGTAACATTGGTATAGAAACTGTTATCTATCTTATGATAAAAATAATTACTTGTTATCATTTCATCGTAAATAACTTTATCAAGAAATGCTAGTTTGAACCAGCGATGAGGGTTAATGATATTTGAATCCTGGGTATTGTTTTGAATAGGTGCTCTCCCAAATGGAGGTAATAGCTCCAGCATAGCAATATTTGAAGAAGGCTCTATGCCATTTAATATGGTAATCAGTTCATCATCAATTTGAATCTCATTCAGATTGCGATTTAGTCCTGGAATTACTATTTTAGCAATACTAGAACTTGTATCCCAACAAACAAGAAATATTTTGAATTTTGTAACAGAATTATTATTTTCTCTAACAGCCAAAATTAATAGCCCTCCAATTTTAAAAGAAGTAGGGTTGTTAATAATCAAAGGTTGGGCAGATGTTTCTAATCCGCGAATTTCGCGGCTGCTTATTGTAAATAAAAAATTCTCCATAATATTAGATTTTTATAAGTCTTTAATTTGTCTTTTACTAGGATCAAAAGTACCCGACTCACAACCAGCATCATCCACGTTTCTTTCTAATCCCCACTCCCACCGAACAAACCCCCATTCCCACCGAACAAAACCAATCTACCCCTCCACCCCAAACGACAATTCCCCCAACAACGCCTCTTTTTTCAGCGGTGATACTGGCAGTTCTGCGCCATCGGAAGTAAGTACCCATCCACCATCGCTTTTGATATACTTCTTGATATAAATCAGGTTGACCAAATGCGACTTTTGGATGCGCATAAAAGTGGATTTATCTAATAATTTTTCGTACTCACCCAATGTGCGGGAGACGGTAATCTTTCGTTTATCGTTCAGAAAAAAAGTACTGTAATTCTTTTCACCCTCCACCCGAATGATATCGCTGATATTCACAAATTCTATATCAGTACTGGTCGGTAAAGCCAATTTGGCCAATGGTTTGGCGCGTTGCAGGCTATTCATGTTTTCTAAAAGCAACCGCAATTGCTGTGCAGTACCAGGTATTTGCCTGCGTTGTTCCACTTTTTCCATCGCCTCTCGTAACAGCGAGGCAGTCACAGGTTTTACTAAAAAGTCAAGCGCACTCCATCGGAATGCCTGTGCGGCTAGTGCATCAAGTCCTGAAACAAAAATTAGTTCAAAATCAATGTGATCAATACTACGCAATAACTCAAAACCAGTTTTATCTGGTAGTCCAATATCCAAAAACACCAAATCAGGACGAAAGGATTGAATCGCCGTCGAGCCATCCTGTGCGGTATAGCATTGGGCTACAATATGTATATGTGGGAAATTTTCATGCAGCAGCATTCTCAGCACATCTTGGCTGTCAGCATCGTCTTCGATAATTATGGCTTTCATGATTAAGTATGGTCTTGCCTTCCGTAGAAGGTGTATAATTGGGTAAATCCGCGCAAATATCAACTAATAAATTTCATATCTCCAAACATTCCTGTCTTTTTTTTATTATTTTGGGACGAGTAAACAATAGGCTATTTGCTTGCATATATTAACAACGCTCGTAGCCCTGTTCTCTGTAGCCAATAACGGTAACACAAGTAGGGCGGGTTTCTTTGATATCGAGTAACTAGGTCATTATTATTCGTTCGTATTTCATGTTCGCGTATATTAGATAAATAATAGTTTTAGATTAATTTTTCAAAAAACTACCCAAAAAAACAACCAGATAAAGTAACTTTACGGGAAAATTATAACGCTTTATTAAAATGCCTCCCTAAACACACCGAAAACTAAAAAAATACCCAAGAACGCAGGCTGCGTAAATTAATATACTCAATTGGAAACAATATCATAAAAGCATCTGTTTAAGGCTTATAATTTTGGCATACTATTGTAAAATGAGTGTGCTTTTCTTCCTGATAACCAATAACATACGATCCTTATATTCATACACTACCTGAAACCTCAGAGCCAAATCAGTACATTTAAAATCAGTATCACAGAATTGTTCATGCAACATTACAACGACAACATTTACAAAGAATTACCTGCTATTGTCAGGCAATATCAATTACCCAATACCCGTAAGGCTATTGGCCAAATTATTACATCGTTTTTACCCTTTTTTGCCATTTGGGTATTGATGTATTTTTTGCTGGAAGTATCACCATGGCTCACTATTTCGTTAGCATTGGTTAATGCGTTCTTCTTGGCGCGCATATTTATTATTCAACATGATTGCGGACATCAGTCATTTACGTCCTCCCGCATTGCTAATGATATAGTGGGCGCGTTGAGTAGTTTTCTCACTTTTATCCCTTATAAATATTGGGCCAAAAGTCATAATTTTCACCACGGCCATAATGGACAATTATGGGAACACCGCGACATTGGCGATATCAATACGCTGACAGTCAAAGAGTTTGATGCCTTGAGTCGTTTTAAGAAATTACAGTATATGATTTTTAGAAGCGCCCCAGTTTTGTTTGGCATTGTCCCTATAATTTATATTTTTATCAATAATCGCATACCAATGATTAAACAGAAAGGTTGGGAGTTCGCCAATCGGTCACTTTGGTGGAATAATCTTTTTTTATTGCTGATTCACTCTGTTATCATCTTTTTCTTAGGTTGGCAAGCGTTTTTACTTGTCCATTTACCCATTATTGTTGCTTTTGGAACTATCTCATTTTGGTTTTTTTATATACAGCACCAACATGAAGTTACTTACAAAGCGTTTAAAGATAAATGGGATTACCTCAAGGCATCTATGGAGGGTAGTTCTTATTACAAATTACCTAAAATTGGACACTGGTTGTCTGGCAATATTGGCTATCATCATATCCACCACTTGAATGCGCAAGTACCGAATTACGAATTGCCACGCTGTCACCACGAAAATCCTATTTTTGACGAATTGGCTAGGTCTATTACATTTGTTGAAAGTCTCAAGTGCATTTATCATAGACTTTGGGATGAAGATGGCGGTAAAATGATCACTTGGCGCGAATATTTAAAAAAACGGAAAGAGGCAAAAATGCTTAAACAATAATTAGACTATACCAATTAGCATTAGGGGTTTATAAACATACATTTCCTATGGGAATTTGGGCAATGGCTGGATATTTACCGTTAGGGTTTATTTGTTTTTTATACATAAAACAAATAAACCCTAACGAACGCTTATAATATTATTTCAATCATGAACAAAACGCTATCCATACCTGTAATTAGCAAGGTTGCTCTATTTTTAATCTTAAATATACATGCGCTTAAAGCGCAACAAAAAGAGTACTATCCCGATCCTGATACTGCTATCCAACATAGACTAGAAGAGTGGCAAGACCTCAAATTTGGACTGCTCATGCACTGGGGTACGTATAGCCAATGGGGTATTGTAGAGAGTTGGAGTATTTGCCCAGAAGACCTGAGTTGGGCAACAGGTGCAAGAAAACAAGGCGTTGCTGATAATTACAGCGATTATGTAAAATCTTATGAGAAACTACAAACTACCTTTAATCCTGTTAAATTCAATCCAGAAAAATGGGCCGCTGCGGCCAAAGATGCAGGGATGAAGTATATGGTGTTTACGACCAAGCACCACGATGGTTTTTGTATGTTCGATAGTAAATTTACAGATTACAAAATTACCAACCCTCGCACACCATTTCACTCCAACCCAAGAAGTAATGTCGCAAAGGAAATATTTACGGCGTTCAGAAAAGAAAATTTGTGGGTCGGTGCGTACTTTTCAAAGCCCGACTGGCATACAGATACTTACTGGTGGAAACAATTCCCAGTTTGTGACCGAAATGCCAACTATTCCATCCAAAAGTACCCGGAGCAATGGAAAAAATTTACAGATTACACCCATAATCAAATCAACGAATTGGCGAGTGATTATGGTAAACTCGATATATTATGGCTGGATGGCGGCTGGGTAAGGAAAAAAACGGATGAGGAGATCAAAAATGAATTACTAGAAATTTACGAAGGCAGCCGCTGGGCACGCAACCCCCAAAGTCAGGATATTGATATGCCTCGCTTGGTAAAAGAAGTACGTGCCAAACAACCCAAATTAATTATTGTGGACAGGGCTGTACCCGGCGAGCAACAAAACTACCTTACACCCGAACAACATATTCCCGAAACTGGCTTGCCATACCCTTGGGAAACCTGTATGACA
>JAAFHO010000506.1 GCA_013297575.1 Chitinophagales bacterium | reverse complement strand
AGGGGAATATAAGCATCAGCACCGGTTTCAGGGATGGCAATATCTGGACGAAGTTCAACGTATTTATCGTATTGAGCGATGGGGATAATGGTATTTAAACCGTCATTGCCACCTTTTAATTGGATGAGTACAATGGTTCTACCTTCTACCTCTTCGCAATTGCCGATTAGGCGCGCCATACTGGTATTGGCAAAAGGACGCATGGTATGGCCGTTCACTACAAATGGAGTTACAGTGGCTGCCGAGGGTAATATTTTTAAGAAATTACGACGTTTCATATTATTAATGTTTAAGAATGAGAAAAATAGCGGTCAACGGATTTTAGACAGTTTGGTATTCTTGCGAATACATAATGGCATTAATCAAGCGTTCCAAGGCAATTTTAACCTCGGTAGCATTGTTGGTCGCTACATAATTGTCCCATTCATAAGTCCAGTCGTAAGGTGGCAAATTATTAAGGAATATGGTATTGTAAAAATATTCAAAACGTGCTGCATCCACTTGTTTGGGGAGCATATATTCGAGTAATCGCTCCACCAAATGTTGTGGATCGGAGGGATCAATAAAGAACCCAGAGTTTTTGACCCACGGGGCGATGTCCAATTTAATCCCTAAACTACCATTTGTGTTAGACCCGATGGTAAACTTACCGCTCAAAAGCATAGCAGACAATTTGTACCGCGCAATAATAGAACTACTATTGAACCACAGATGCGAAAAATCTGGAGATTGATAAAAAGCGGGGTAGCCTGCTACATCGGAGGGTTGGAGTACATTCATTCCAGCTTGCCCAAGCATACGCGTAGATACGCCTTGGGTAAAAAAGCGGTAACGGCCTTGGGGGTTAGTGGCTGCATCAGGAATAGCTATTCCAAACATACTGATGGATTGATAAGCCAAATCCAATGGTGTACGGATCATACCTCCTAAAATATTTTCAACGCTGGAGGTATTGTCTTCGCCAAAAAAGTGTTTGCTTTTGAGTAATTGTTCTAGTACAGGTTTAACCTCAAAATTGCCATTTTTAAAGGTAGTGGCTAAAGGAACGATAATATCCGTTTCAATTTCGGCTGTAATTTTTTCATTAACGAAATAGCGGTACAAACGTCGGCAAAAATTCTTTGCAGTTTCAGGTTGGTCAAATACGCGATTAACAAAAAGATTGATTTCTTCTTCCATTTTCGCAACTGTTTTTTGAGCAGCTACGGTAACAGCGGGAATGGTCAAATCTTGGAAATGTGTACTAAATTTTTTTTCTGTCCAGTTGTGTATGCTGGCTTGGAAAAATCCTTTAGGAAGACCGGTCTCTGCGTCCACAATGGAGCGGTCTGTTTTAGTGCGGCAGCCTGTAAATACTTTTGCGGCTTGTGCTATATCTTCTTCGGTATAGTTGGTATAATCACCTGGGCCTATTTGCGGGCCTTTACCAATGGTGAACAGTTCTAAAAACTCGCGGGCGAAGTTTTCTTGAGGATTGGCGGCTGTGTTGGTGTTATTGTTTAGGTAAATCAACATTGTATTGTCGAGGATCATTTTAGTGACCATCTTTCTCCAGTTGCCCAATGCCCCCCAACGAAGCAAGGACAGGTAGTCAAAATAATTGGTGGTTCTTGATGTAGTTAAAGTTGTCACATTATATTGGTGCATGAAGAACATCATTTTGTGCAATGCACTGGTATCTTCATAGGCTTCGCTGAGCCACCAACTTAATAGCCATGGACGGAGTTTAAAATCTTCTGTAGTTAATACACCTGCGGGATAAGGCGACCCTACCGGATTGATCCAAGGGGTTGCCTCAATTGTTGGCGTTGCGCTATCGTCGTAGAGTGGTTGCGGTTGTAATAGCGGTGGTGGGTTAAGGAGTGCCGCGACTGCGTTAGCAGCAGTCATGCCGGCCAATAGATCTACGCGTTGTTTGGTGAACCGAAAACTGGTTCTACGCAGTAAATGGGCAGCGCGGCGTGTACCGAGGGTGCCCGAAAGTGGAGCGAGTGAAGACATGGCAAGTATTAAGTAAAATTATGACAAATAAAGCAAGTTTGAGGTAATCGGGGTATTTGACTTGTATGGGGCTGGGAAGTTTAAAACCTGTTTACAAAATTAGGATAATAATATTTATCGTGTGTTAATTTTGTATCTCCCACCCCTTTTTTTATTAATTTTACCTTAAAAAAGGTATATACGCGTGCCTTACAATCCAGTTATCAGCACTTTCCGAAACACTACTTCAGCACCTTCTGCTTGTAACGCAATTTGGCCTTTGGAGGCTGTTGCATTGGTGCCGTGGTTGACCAAATCACCATTGACCCATACTTTTATTTCATTGGCGCGGCACTCTATTACCATTTTATTCCAATTGCCGGATAATTTTTCAGAATCGTCTGTTAGGTTTTTGATTCGCCGCTCTTTGCCTTCAGTGATACCCCAGTTTTCTTTTGGGCCTCTACGTTCTTCCATATTGGGTACGTTGATGTCTTCCACAATGCACCAGAAATCGCCGGCGTTTTCGTGCATCATCTGTACTTCTATGGATTTGGGGAACATTTTGTAAAGGGCGCGGGGCGTTGAGGCGTGTACCAATACGCCGCAATTGCCTGGCATTTTAGGGAATCGGTATTCTACTTCGAGGCGGTAATTTTGATAGATTTTATCTGTGATGAGGTGTCCATTGGGTGTGCCTAAACTCACTAACATGCTATCTCGTACTATAAATGGCCTTATCGCAGCGGGATTTTTGTCTAATTCTGGCACGTCTATATGCCATCCTTTGAGGTCTTTACCGTTGAATAGGCTAATGGTTTTGCCTTGCTCTATGCCTGTGGTTTTGCAGGATATGAATAATAGTAGGTATAATAGGTGTAGTGGTGAGAGACGTTGCATGTGTTGCGTTGTGAATTTTGTTGTTAGTGAACAATGATACAATAATTATGGGCAAATGTATTATTTGTTGCTTGGATTATGCGTTCTTTGGCCGATTTTTTAATTTGTTTACACACTCGTTGCCTAGGGCGTTGCCCTAGGCTGGATGTTTCGCCCTTTCAGGGCTTTTTTTATGCAAATACGTTATAAAGTACTGGCTTATCTTTTTTCTCTTTCGGTCATTGTTTATCTTGATCGGGTTTGTATTTCTTTGGTTTCTGGGCAAATCAAGAAGGATTTGTCGATTAGTACGGAGATGTGGGGTTGGGTATTGAGTGCTTTTGCGCTGTCGTATGCTATTTTTGAATTGCCTACAGGGATTATGGGGGATCGGGTTGGTCCGCGTCGGATTTTGGTGCGAGTGGTGGTTTGGTGGTCTGTTTTTACGGCTTTAACGGGAACGGCTTTTCATTGGATACATTTGGTGATTGTTCGTTTTTTGTTTGGTGCGGGTGAGGCGGGCGCATATCCTAATACTTCTATTGTGGTGGCACGGTGGTTTCCTGCGAGTGAGACGGGTATGGCGCAATCTTATATTTGGGCTGCAGGACGTATTGGTGGGGCATTGGCACCTATCTTGGTTTTGTCTATTGCACAGGCGTACCATTGGCGGGCCGCATTTTGGGTATTGGGGGTGATTGGATTGGTTTGGGCCGTATTTTGGTGGTATTGGTTCCGCGATTTCCCGCATGAAAAACCGGGTGTTTCGGGGCAAGAACTGACTAAAATTGAAGCAGAACGGCACTATAACGCCGATGGACACCATTTGGATTGGCGGCAGGTGCTGCGCAGTCGAAATGTATGGGCACTCATGCTGATGTTTCATTTTTATATGTGGGGGGCGTATTTTTTCACGGGTTGGTTATCCACTTATTTGGAAGAGGGTCGGCATTTCACGGTAGAGCAGCGGAAGATATTTGTCACTTTACCCTTTTTTTTGGGAGCAATAGGGTGTTTTGTGAGCGGCTATGCAAGTGATTGGTTATCAAAACGATATGGGTTAAAATTTGGCCGTCGGAGTTTAGGCATGGCTGGTATGGGTTTGTCTAGTCTTGTTATTTTATGTGCTGCTATGACGACTAATAACGAGCATGCGGCTATTTTACTCTCCATTGGCATGGGCTTTAAAGACCTTACTTTGCCTGTGGCTTTTGCGGTATGTGTGGATATTGGGCAACACAAATCGGGTACCGTTTCAGGGGCAATGAACATGTTTGGCCAATTGGGTGCAGTATTCCTTGGCGTTGTGTTTGGCTATATCGTAAAAATGAATGGCGGCGATTTTAATGCGCCATTGTACTTGATTTCGGGTTTGTTGTTTTTGGGGAGTTTGCTGTGGTTGGTGATTGATCCTACGGAAAAGGTGGGATAGGGTAAATTAACCTAGTTTGAGCCACGTCACCGCTTTTCCAAAGCCCCAACCGGTCCAACATGCCAATACAACAAATACTGGAATCCATACCAATCCCATTTGGCCGCCAAGGCTTGATAAGCATAATATAAACAAATTGA
>JAAFHO010000511.1 GCA_013297575.1 Chitinophagales bacterium | reverse complement strand
GCACACCTGCTGTGGCTTGCATTTCGCGCACGCCTTCTTTACGCCACGTCCAAGTATCTTGAAAAAAAGCGGTAAAGCGGTTACTTTGTAAATTATTGCGGGTTTTTAATACATTTCTGACCAATAGAACAGTGGTATCAAAAGGAATAGAATACAAAGCCGAGTCGAGGCGTTCCCATTCGTTAATTTTATCGGTAATGACTTCATTTTGCCATTTGGCCGACCATTGCAAAAAATGGCTACGCACTAAGTTTTCGTCGCGATTATCATTTTGCAATTCGATACCGCCTTTATATTCCAAATTGGTGACATCGGCGGTGAGGTAATTGCGTACCCAAGTTTGTTGCGTACCAGTGCCCAATACATTAATGATTTCGCCAAAATTATCGGCACCAAGGTTACTTTCTATTTCACCCAATAAATAATAACCCAAAATATCAAAACGTTCGTTTTCCTGACTGCGCCATTTTGAAGTCAAAAACTTATGATAAATCGGGTTTTTCTCGCGATCTGGCAAATAAGTAAGCGAAACGCCCCCCATTGCCTGGGTAAAATCATCCACTTCCTGCCCTTCAAAGGCGGTGCGGATTTGTAGGGCAAAATCAATCAATCCAAAAGCCCTTGCCAATGATGTAGGTTTAAAAGAATACACCGATCGGTTAAAATTACCAATTACGCCAATTTGCCAGTCTTTGTTAATATCATAGGTGATATAGGTTTGGAAATCGGTAAAATCTGGTACATATTCGCCTTTTACATCCAAACTTCCTAACAACAAACGGGTGGTTTTGTACCGCGCTCCCGCTAAATAACGCAGGGTGCGGTAACCACCTTTCTTGGGTTTCCAACTCCCTTCCATGTGTCCCGAAGCACCTAATAAACTACCACTTACCGAGGCGCGTGTACTATCGGGGCGTTTGTACTTAATATCGAGTACTGAAGATAATTTATCGCCGTATTTGGCCTGAAAACCACCGGAAGAAAACGACAAATCACGCACCAAGTCAATATTAGGAAAAGTAAGACCCTCTTGCTGGCCAGCCCGGATCAATTGTGGTCGATATATTTCGAAGTCATTGACATACACGAGGTTTTCGTCGTAATTACCGCCACGCACTTGGTACTGTGAGGTCAATTCACCGCCTGCTCCTGTATTGAGTCCCAAGGCAATATGGGGCAGTATGCTCTCTAAATTGCCCGTTGTACTGGGCAACATTTTGAGGTCTTCCATCTTTTTTTCTTTTACCATACCACCATCGTCCAAACGTCGTTCGGTGATGGTGACTTCCAAATTACTTTGATTGGCTGCCATCGCTACATCCAATACAAAACGTGCACCGGCTGTCAATGGCAGTACATCGTAACTGGTTTCTTTGTAGGCCAATCGCCTAAATCCTAGTGTAACACGTTGATTGGCAGGTACTTGTATGGAAAAATTGCCACGTTCGTCGCTACTTACCCCCTTCCCCCCTCTAATAAATATGTTTGCAAATTCGAGCGGTTCACCACCAACAGCATCGGTAACGCGGCCGGAAACAATGGCAGTTTGTGCAACGATGACTGTAGAAAGTAGGGAAAAGAATGTAATGGTAAAAAAACGAAACATTATTAGTGAAATGATTAGAGATGAGCAATGATACGGACGATGTCCCAAATTGTGCTTTTATTTGCACCCGCAAAGGTAACTGATAGAATTGATAAAAACATATAGCAATACAATGATCTGGAAGCAGCCCATTCAACTCGAATTACTCAATAAACGCAATGAAGACACCCTAAATGAGGTATTTGGGGTAGTTTATACCGAAATTGGCGACGATTACTTAGTGGCCACTATGCCTGTTAATAACAAAAATGTACAGCCTTTCCGTATTTTACACGGCGGTGCTAATGTTTGTTTGGCAGAATCATTGGGCAGTATTGCCAGTACACTTTGTATTGAAGACCTGAGCAAACAAATGGCGGTTGGTATTGAAGTAAATGCGAACCACTTGCGGAGTGTAAAAGAAGGCGGCATGGTGACTGCTACTTGTCGCCCAGTTCGGATTGGCCGCACAATCCATGTTTGGAATATTGAGATAAAAGACCAAAATGAGCAAATGACATGTATTTCCCGCCTCACTGTCGGAATTGTTGACAGAAGATGAGTAACTTTGCGGGGTGTTACACAATTACTAATTCCCTGTTATAACTTTTTGATATTCAAGATCCTGCCATTGCACACATAGGTGCAACGCAACAAACATCGTACACATAGGTACGACGCAACAAACATCGTACACATAGGTACGACGCAACAAACATTGCACATATATGTGCGAAGCAACATTTTATATTTAAATGCAACAAAAATTACGTTTTCTCGCCTTCGTAGCCCTTTTATTCGGGCTATCTCAAACCTCTTTTGCTCAAAATTCCAATATGCAACTCCGTTCCTCCATTACATTCCCCGGGCAAACCTTGGCGAATATATGTGGCTGGACTTCGCCCGATGGCAAAGAGTATGCTCTAGTAGGTGCTTCCAAAGGTTTGGTTATTGTTGATATTACCAATCCTGATGCACCAGTACAAATCGTTCAAATTCCAGGGCCCGACAACCTTTGGAAAGAGATTAAAACCTATTCCCATTATGCTTATGTTACTTCAGAAGGTGGTGGTGGTGTTCAAATCGTCGATTTGAATGGCTTGCCTAGCGCAACATTGACTTACCATAATTATATCGGTTCAGGTGAGATCGACGGACAATTGGGTGCTATTCACGCCCTCCATATCGATGTGACCAAGGGCTATTTATATACTTATGGTGGCAATTTTAGCCACGCTATGGTACACGATTTAAACGTAGATCCCTATAACCCAACTTATGTAGGAAAATTTGACCAATTGGGGTATATCCACGATGGTTATGTGGACAATGACACACTATATTCATGTCATATTTATACTGGTTTATTAGCGATGGTGGACATGCGGATCAAATCTGCTCCTGTTTTACTTGGAACCGTTCAAACACCAGGTAAGTTTACCCATAATGCTTGGATACACTCCGATCGCAAGCATATTTTTACGACAGACGAGACAACACCTTCTTTTCTTACTAGTTATGACATTAGTGACCCCACTGACATAAAAGAACTGGATCGTTTTTCTATTGATAATGGCAATGGCTCTTATGGCCATAACACACACATTATCAATGATTACGCAGTTACATCGTGGTACACAGGTGGCGTTGTCATTACAGATATGCACCGCCCTGCCAATATTGTAAAAGTAGGTCATTATGATACTTGGCCAGGTACAGGCGCTACTTTCGACGGATGCTGGGGTGCTTTCCCTTATTTCCCGTCGGGCAATATCGTAGCAAGTAACATTGAAAATCCGGCTCAAATGTTTGTAATTTCTCCTACTTACAAGCGCGCTTGTTATTTAGAAGGTATTGTACGTGATGGCTGTAATAATCAACCATTGAAAGGTGCTAGTGTACAGATCGTAGGTGGCGAAGCACCCACAGAATTAACAAATAATCAAGGTTTATTGAAAACGGGACAAGTAACACCGGGTAATTATTCCCTCTTAATTTCTGAGGCAGGTTATGGTAGTCAAACTATCCCTATTACCTTGACTACAGCCGAAGTAACTACTTTTGATATTACTTTACAACCAATAAGTAGTACAACTGTCACAGGAACGGTGACCGATGCTGGCACCAACCTTCCCATAACAGGTATTCCGGTCACACTTTCCAGTAGCAACCAGACCTATAACTTTACCAGTAATGCTAGTGGGCAATTTTCTGGATCTTGCATTTTATCTGGCACTTATACTGTTTCTGGTGGCAAATGGGGGTATATTTCTAGTGCACAAACAGTTACGATCAACAATAACACTGACCTTAATATAAAACTAAGCAAAGGCTATTACGACGATTTTAACTTGGATTATGGCTGGTCAACCGAGGCTACTTCCCCAACAGGTATTTGGGAACGTGGCGAACCAGTAGGAACAACAAATGGTAATAATGTTTCTAACCCAGATTTTGATGTCACTACCGATAGCGGAGACCAATGCTATGTAACTGGTAATGGCGGCGGACAAGCAGGTTCCGATGACGTGGACAATGGATACTCTAGGCTCATTAGCCCAGCAATGGATCTTTCGGGCGCACAAGATGCCATTTTGAAATTTGATTATTGGTTCTTCAATGGTGGCGGAAATGGTGGCACACCAAACGACCGCTTTGAGGTAACCGTAACAAATGGCAGCCAAACGGCTACTGTTTTAACACAAACCACACCTGCTTCACAATGGAGAAATTCGGGAAATATACACCTAAAAGACTACATTACTTTAACAAATGAAGTACGCGTATCCTTTACGGCTTATGATGATGACCCAGG
>JAAFHO010000517.1 GCA_013297575.1 Chitinophagales bacterium | reverse complement strand
GAAATTCCACGAAACAACCATTTTTTGCAAAAAGAAAAGGTATTGTTACAATGGCCAGATCAGGCTTTGAACCCATTTCAATCTATGTTTACCGAAAAAAAATAAACCATGTTGCAAATGAGGATTTATAGGTGGCAAAATGGCATTTTTATTTTTGGGCGTTTGTCTATTCGGGTGGCAGTATTCATCATCATCAGTTGCTGTGGTGTTTTAAATGCGCAAAACCGTATTCAACCAGAACAGGTTTTGGCCTTGGCCTTTAAAGATGCCGAAGTAGTGGCTGCACAAAATAATGCAGATTTTCAAAGGCGAATAAATGCAAAATTGCCATTTTTGGATCAAATTAGCCTTCGTACCCAAACGCGACGTTCCGATATTTATCAACAAGATTACCAAGCGAGGATCAGTGTAAATGGCCTAAAAGAACAGTCTGCATATCGCAAAATGCAAGCCTCCGAAATTGCGGTGGTAGAGGCCAATAAACTGGAACGACTACATTACGCATTATACGATCGGTACTTGCAATTGCTTGATTATTATGTAGTTTCAAAAAAAATATCCTTGCAAGAGGCATTGCTTTTGGTCTATTTAGATAAAATAAAATTGCTGGAAAATATGGCTATTTACGCGGTCAATACAGACCCAGAAGCCTTGATGAAAGCAGAATTTGATCGAGATGAGTTGGAATTAAGTATCAAGGAAAATAAGCTTATTTTATTGGCCAAAAGTGCACTTTTTTCAAATACACCAAATAGCGAAGTGGACACATTAGGTTGGGTCAGTTTATCGCAAATGTCCCAAACATTAATGCTTACCGATACCGTTTCAACCGAATTACATCCTTCTGGTAAGGAGGAAATGGCCAAAATAGCACGTATCAACGCTGAATCTGAACTAGAAAAAGCACGAGGTGCTCAAATTTTGGACTTTTTTCAATTGCGCTACTTGAATCGTCCTGGAGAGCCATTCCGCAATGATTATTCGATAGGTGCAGGTTTTAATCTACCCTATAATGGCTCAAAGCATGCGCGTACATCGCTTTTGCGAATAGAGCAGTACGCTGCGGAGCAAGACCTAAAAACCCTTCAATTTCAATTGAGTGAGGAAATTCAAAAATCTAAGTTACAGTTTTTTAATGCCCAAGCCTTGCATATTGCGATATGGACTCAAATCCAAAAGGCCGGACAGCGGTACAACCTAAAAGAAGTGGCTGCAGCCGATAAAGATGGCATACAAACGGTGCTATTGAACAACGAATTTCAGTTGCGTCGTCAACTCAAATTAATGAATACAGAAAAAGAAATGACCGAAAAGTACCTTCAAATCTTATTTCTAAGTGGCCAGATGTCGGAAACGCCCTTGGTCAATTACTTGAGTGGCAGGCATTTGAAAGCCATCGCCCATTTCTTCTCCATGATATGCAAATCCATGTCCTTCTATGACACCTGCTTGGAAACCACGAATCCAATTCATCAGCCCAAACAATTGTTGCGGCGTGCCACGTCCTAATCCAAAAGCGGTATAATATTGCTTTTCAGGATCGAGGATATGGGTCACAGGCCATAATTTATATTTTTTAAAAAAGGAAATAGCCGTTTTTTCGTCGTTAGCCATGTGTACCATAACTACTGCAATACCTTCTTTGTCGAGATCTTTTTTTCTTTTAGAAATATCAGAAATGGATTCTCGGCAAAAAGAACATCCAAAATGGCGTAAAAAAACAAGTAATACAGGCTTTTGGTCTGCTATTTCAGACAATGTAGATCCTGCGGAAGTAGGGAAATCGGCCCAAAAAGGAATAGTGTTGTTAGTGTTTGTATTTAAAGACATCTTTATTTATAATATTGGTGAAAAGTGGTTGGATAAAAACAAATCATACTTTAGAAAAATGGGATACAAATTTTTAAAGATCAATCGGTTTTTATCCAACCCCAATTTACTACAATACCCCCATGCCATCGAGGGCATCCATAATTTCTTTTACTGCATTGGCCGAGCCATGTAGTAGGTCTAATTCATCTTTTTTCAAGCGTAATTTGATGACTTCTCCAATCCCTTTTTTGTTTAGTTTTACGGGAGTACCTACAAAAACATCCTTGATTTTGTATTCGCCTTTGAGGCGGATACAGCAAGGGAAAATGCGGTTTTCGTCCCTTTGGATAGAGATAGCCATTTGAGCCGCTGCTGCGCCTGGCGCATACCAAGCAGAAGTACCCATAAGGTTAACCAATTCGCCGCCACCAAATTTGGTGCGTTCGATGATGGCATCCAATTTTTCTTTTTTTACTAATTCTGTTACAGGGATACCACTAACAGTAGTGTAACGTGGTAGTGGTACCATGGTATCGCCGTGGCCACCCATCAAGATCGCTGCAATATCTTTTGGTGAACAACCAATTTCTTCGGCCAAAAACGCGCGGTAACGTGCTGTATCCAATACACCTGCCATACCAAATACACGCTTCTCGCTTAAACCAGAAGCCTTCCAAGCAGCATAAGTCATTACATCTAATGGATTAGAAACGACAATGATAATTGGGTTTTTGGTGTGCTGTAAAATATTTTTTGTTACAGAAACCACGATTTTAGCATTAGTGGAGATAAGATCATCGCGGCTCATACCCGGTTTGCGGGGTACACCTGCCGTAATAATTACAATATCAGAACCAGCAGTAAGGGCGTAATCGGAACCGCCTGTCATGCGTGTAGAATATCCGTCAATGGGAGCTTGTTGCCAAATATCCAATGCCTTTCCTTTGGCTAAATCCCCGGCGATATCAATCAATACCACTTCGTTAAAAACATCCGAGTGTGCCAGAACATTGGCACAAGTTGCGCCTACGTTTCCGGCGCCTACTACAGTAACTTTACTCATTGGTTACAGGCTATTATTTTTTTGTGAATTAATATTTGAGCCGCAAATGTAGTGCATAAATGGGTATATAAAGCAAAAAAACTTGCCTATTTTGGACATTAATCCAAACGTTGGTGTAATTAAGAATGGTTCAAACTTAATGCCCTTGGAATATGATCGCGTTTAAACGTTTAACGTGTTGCTCCAATCGTTACAAATCTACAAATGTTTGACCTCTCCGAGGTCGAAATCATAAAAAATATATCAATTATCTTCATTTTGAGCAAAGAAGTGGCTGTGTAAATATGGACATACTTAATACCAAAAAAATGCATCTTCGTGGTGTCTAATCTCCACAAGAGTACTCTTTTTTAGGATAATTGCCACAACATCAAAGCGGACTTCCCAATCGTAACCGATCTGTTCCATATAAACGCCGGCTGTATTGATCAGTAGTTTTTGTTTTTTTACGGTAATGGCTTCTTCAGGGCCGCCAAAACTATCGTCATTTCGGGTTTTTACTTCAAAAAACACCAGTAATTTATCGCCCCACCATCCAATCAGGTCAATTTCGCCCTTTCCTGCTCGAAAATTTTGTACTACAATACGGTAGCCTTTACCCGTAAGATATTCCGCTGCAAGTTGTTCGCCTGCTTTTCCTTTCTCAATATGGGCTGCTTTTTTAGCCATTTTCGGGAGCAGCGGCACGGCGTAGGCGATCATTGATGGCTTTGCCCAAACCTTGGTCGGGCATTGTTTCGGCAAGAATAAGGTCAATATCGGCATTGTCCAATGCACGAAGCGCGGCAAAAAGGTGTTGAGCGGCCTCTATCAGCGAACCATTTGGCGATAATGCGATGTGCGCCGCTGCAATGGTGGGTTCGGGATAGGATTGAAACGTAAGCAAACCAATTCGCTGTTTGCTAAATCGCTCCATGTTTTCTTCTAAATGATTCAAATACAAAGGCTTGCGCGGCGCATAATGCGATTTTAGCATGCCCGGAGCGGCTGGGTTACTACTTTGGTTGAGCATAATTTCTACCGATCCGGCCACATTTTCAATATCTTCAATGGACATGCCACCTAACCTGTAAACTACTATTTTCCCATTTTCCCAACCTACAATAGTGCTTTCTACACCAATAGAACATGACCCACCATCGAGGATATATGGAATTTTGCCGAATAACTGGTCGGCCACATGTTGGGCAGTGGTTGGGCTGATATAACCAAATGGGTTGGCACTCGGTGCTGCTAATGGGAAGGGCAAGTGAAGCAGCAACTCGTGTGCGAGCGGATGCGCAGGTACGCGCAATGCCACACGAGGCAACCCAGAAGTGACCAAATCGGGTATAATCTCTTTTTTAGGCAGTAAAATGGTCAATGGACCCGGCCAAAAACGTTCGGCCAAAGCGCGCAGGGGCAAGGGGAATTCCGTTGTATATCTTGCTACATGATCTATGTTTGGCAAATGAACAATTAAAGGATCAAAAGCAGGGAGATCGGAA
>JAAFHO010000503.1 GCA_013297575.1 Chitinophagales bacterium | reverse complement strand
CGCTGATTTCTGTACCCTCGTACTCAAATACAGTACAACCGGCCGCTTCCAACGCACGGTTTGTCACTGGAAAACCCTTCAACATCAAACATTGGCGCGGAGCGAGGGCCAATACATTGCAGGCCATTTCAAATTCCGCCTCCGGTACTTCCACAAAATTATATCCCCGCTCCAGCAAGGCTTCCCTAAAAGCAATGGGCATCAAAGGCGAATACACCACCGCCAAATCGGTATCAACAGGGCTAAAAATCGACATCAAATGAAATACATCCGACGGCCCTTTGTAATGTGGCAACGAAAAATCCAATACCTCTACACCATGCGGTGCGAGTAATGCCCTTAATTGTTGAATTCCGGAGGTATTGGTGCGGTACGAATGCCCAACGGCGAGTGTTTTCTGATCGAGCCAAGCCACATCGCCGCCCTCTACGGTGCCAGGAGCCAGTATTTCGCCTAGAATGGGTATATTATGTGCTAAAAACGCTTGTTTTTCAGCCAAAGGTTCGGGCTTGCGGCGTTCTTTGCCCATATTACAAAGGATCATACCTGCATCGGTGGCAATGGCGGCATCCCTGCAATACATGGAATCCATGCTTACGGTGTCATTTTGGGGCAGGTAATGCACGGTTGCCCCTGTGTTTTTTAGCACATGTTCAAATGCTGCGTATTCCTCCAATGCTTTTTCAAGATCGGGGCGACCTGTAAAATTCAAGGCTTCCCACTCTTTATCAATGGTCTCATTATTGATAAAAGCGTCTTTTACGTGTTTGATAAAAATAGTATGCAATGCACCTACTTCTGATTGACAAGTCATGTTATTTTATTGTTTGTAGTAATATTTCATGGATATAAAGATCGGAATACCCGATAACAACAACATAAATCCCCAGTAAACGACCTCTTGCCCCGAACCGGCAATGGCCCACAAAGCATAAAAGAATGCTAAAAAAGCAATCACCAATTTCGTGGTGCGGGTTCGTGGCGATTGGATATTTTCCTGCCTAATGATCAGCACATAAGATGCCGCAGAGAACAAATAAGGGATCAAAACGGTGAGTGTTGACAACAAAATCATAAATTTGAACTGCTCCACCAAGGTTTTTGAAAAATTCATATACATCAAAGTAGAGAGCAAAACACTCGATATGACGATACCCCAAACGGGTGCTCCTTTTGCGTTTTCTTTGCCAAATATTGCTGGGAATAATCGATCCTTTGTCATGGCCAATGGCACTTGCCCCTGCATCAAAATCCAGCCATTTAACGCGCCAAAAGTAGAAGCAATGGCCCCCAAAGCCACCCATTGCCGCGCCGAATCGCCCCACATTTTAGCGGCTGCATCGGCAAATGGTGCCGCCGAATTTTTTAAGGTATCGCCATCAATCAAACCCATCACGGCAATGGTGCCAAATATATACACGACGGCTGTAATAATAGTGCCTAAAAGCGTCGCTTTGGGTATTGTTTTTTCAGGATTATCAATGTTATTCGCAGGAATAGTAGCCGATTCCATACCCAAATACGCCCAAAGTGTCAAGGTTGCCGTAGCAGCAATGGCACTCCACGTGCTATCTGTACTCCTGTTAAAGGGTACAAAATGCGTCATATCCAT
The DNA here is from genome assembly GCA_013297575.1 of Chitinophagales bacterium. Classification (GTDB taxonomy): domain Bacteria; phylum Bacteroidota; class Bacteroidia; order Chitinophagales; family Saprospiraceae; genus M3007. The sequence continues at coordinate 2,861 of JAAFHO010000503.1, read as the reverse complement.
ATAAAAAACACCACAAACAGCAATCAGCAGAAGTGGTAATAATTTCATGATCGTAGTCAGCAGTTGTACGATTCCGACCGTTTTAATATCCCTCGTATTGACCCAAGTAAGCAACCAAATAGCACCCAAACCGGTCAACACTGCCGCCAAATTATTGGTGGCCAAAACCGGAAAAAACACACTCAGATAACTCACAAAAGTAACCGTAATGGCTGCATTGCCACACCATCCCGATACCCAATAGCCCCACGCCACTAAAAAAGCGGCAAACTCGCCCAAGCCCGCACGCGTATAAGCGTAAGGCCCGCCAACATTTGGCATCGTTTTGCTCAAATAACTAAACAAAATGGCTAAAATTAAAGCCCCCGCCGATGAAAACAACCACCCAATGATGCTAATACCGCCATAAACCGCCAAAGCAGCAGGCAACAAAAACACCCCAGACCCGATCATATTACCTATGACGAGGGATGTAGTCATCCACAAACCAATTTTATTGCCCTTTTGTGTTTGCATCTATGGGTTGTATTTAAAAATATGCTTTAGGTTTTAATACCCACCAGTCCTAATCACCTGTGCTGCTTCCTTCAATAAACCTGACCGCTCTTCTAGGGTTAAATCTAGCGGTAATTGCGCTAAACCTATTATCCTTCGTAGTATTTCCACACTGGCAAACAGCGACATAAGGCTAGGATCAAAAAAACGAGGTTCTTTGTACTCGTCCAATGCAATATTAACCAAATCGCTAGGTAATTGCGCCATTTTGAAATGCGCCATCAGCACGCCCATATCATATTCGGCCGGGCCAAAAAAACTAAATTCCGGATCAATGACTTGAAAACCGTGTTTGGTCGATAACCAAGAACCGGGGTAATAATCGCCATGAAGCAGCGATTTTCCAGGTTGGAGGTACACCTTGCCCAATCCGGCCAAACTCTTTTTTAGTTTTTCATCGGTTTTGTAAGTCAACGACAATTCCTGCAAACCGGGCTGCACGGTGTCCAAGTCAAAACCGTTGTCTTCCAAAAAAGGATACACAAATAGGTGTGCATGGTTGAGTTGGCGTAAGGCCATATTAGTTGGATATGCCTGCACCGATTGCTGCGGAAAATTAGTGCCGTGCAAACGATCCAAGAAAAGGGTTGTCTTTTTGGCTTCTTCTATGGTGAGTGTTTGGCCTTTTTGGTAAATTTTGGTATAGTCGTTGTTTTTACCCAAATCTTGAACAGCCATTATGTTATTTTTGGGGTCAAAGCCCACGAAATCGGGTAAAAAAGCCTTGATACGCCGCTTGGCAGAGACAAATTGATAAAAAGCGGCTTCCACGGCCACACGTTCTATGGGTGCAGCAATAGTCGGATATTTTTGGACAAACGGGTTGGCTTGTTTCAAGATCAGGTTGCCATTTTGAGTGACTACCCGCAACACCATATTCATATTGCCTTCTCCTGGTTTTTCGACGGATTGAACCACCGCATCAGCCTTCACCCACCCTTGTGCTCGTAGCCACTGCGTCAATTCTTGCAGGCTAATGTCATAATTAAGATTCAATTCCATTAATACTTATTTTAATTTTGAAAAATCTGTTGGATACATAAAAATTGATTCGATTTTTGATGTGAGCGAACCGCCGCCTTTTACTTCGGATGCTTTTCTAACATCAATCCATTCGGGATCGCTCCTAAATTTATCAAATGCTTGTTTGGCAGCGGCCTCCGACGGGTGCGTTAGGAAATAATACAGTTTATTATCGGCACCTTGATCGGCATCGGTGGGTGTCCAATAGATTTTATTGGTCATGCCGTATCGGTCAAACCTTTTTACGGTAAAATTCCTGAATCGCGATAAAAGGTTGTCTAAATTATTCGGCGTGGTATGGTAAATACGCAATTCCCAAACACCGCTATGTGCATTATTTTTGAAATCATTAGGCGAAAAATCGGTCGTTTTTAGGAAAATACTTTCCACTTTTGCTACTAAACCGCCGTTGATTTCACTTTCTTTGGCAACGCGCTGCCAAGTGGTATCTGCCGAAAAGGCTTGCCAAGATGCCTCGCGGGCCGCACGATTGGGGTAAGATAACACATAATATATTTTTTCTTCTGTATTGTCGAGTGGTGTCCAATAGCCCACATTCGTCATCCCATGTTTTTCAAACAATGCCGTGGTATGGTTTCTAAAGCGTTTTTGGAGGTTGTTCAATTTCCCTGGTGAAGCGGTGTAGATGCGCATTTCATAACATAAGTCATCTTTTGGAGCAGCATTGGCGGGTGGAATGGCCATTGCCTCCGGTTTTTTGCCCGATTGTACCCAAGCGCGCAGTGCATCAAAAGCGAAGGCGGTTTGCTCGTCGGTGAAATTGCAATGTCCTTGCCCATCGGTGTAAAAGACTTTTAGGTTTTGGCTTTTGTGTTGTGCGTGTACGAGGTCGTCGTACTTTACCACCCCAAATTGTGGCGCAATCAGTTGGTCGTAGGTGGTATGCATCATCAGTAAAGGTTTTTCCAAAATACCGGAGCGGTCGTAAGTGGTGAGCCGTTGGTCCGAAACCGTTGCAGCGAGCCGTTCTACTTTGGTATTAATGTCCCAATTATTGGCAAAACCGCTGTACAACGTATTGGTATTGTCAAAAGGATTGCCACCCGATTGAGCAACCAAATCCCTTACAAATCCATCCATTGCGAGCAAATTGCCGGGCAAATCTTGCGGTTTTAGCCCTGTATATTGTACAAAAAAGTCTAAATCATCGGCCTGCGTGGTTTTTATTTTTTCTATAATATCCAATGCTTTTTGATAACGGGCTCTGTTGTCGCCCGTAAAAGTAGTTGTTGAATTTACTTTTGTTACCTCGGAAAGGGGAG
>JAAFHO010000505.1 GCA_013297575.1 Chitinophagales bacterium | reverse complement strand
GGCGAACAAGTATATTGCGGCCCATCGGATGACCCATTCTTTGTGGATTTGGGCGGTGTGTTTGATTTGGGCGATATGCCTCGTCAGAACGGCCAATCACGCGACGGTTTGGCTTGCAAAAATGTAAGTACCATTGCGATACAAGTACCGATTAACTTTTTACTCAAGCGTGGCGCGGCATTTCCTGCCCAAAATATCTTGGATGGTAACCACGTAATTGGCGTATGGGCCAGTGCCAGCCGCCAGCAAGTACGTACACTGAATACGAACGGAACACAGTCTTATTCTGGTCCGTGGGTACAGGTGAGCCGTTTGGGTATGCCATTGACCAATGAAGTAGTAGTGCCAGTGGGTTACAAAGACTATTGGAATTCGCTTACACCCTACCAAGAATTGGCCGATACACAATTGGACAATTTCTTCTACAACCCAGAACTTGGTTTGTACATGGACGATGCTTTATTTGGCGGTGCAGTACCTGCATTTTCACCACTGCGTATCCAGCGCAATTCATTGGGCGCATTTGATTTTGGTAATGGCAAAGACGGTTTATTTGCTCTGAAAGGCTCGGCAGCCGTAGCAGGAACTGCCTTGGATGATGCTGTTTTTGGTACATTATTGCTGCCGGGCGCAGGAAAACCCCGTTCGGTGGATCTTTGGCCTATTTTCCATACAGGTGTACCTAATGTACGTCCGTACCAATTGGCAACGGGCAAAGGTGGTAACCCATTAGCGGCAGGTAAGCCATTTATCAATAACTTTTTGCCAAATGGCGGCGATATGTTGCGCTTAAATATGGCGACCCCTGTTACTCCCCGCAATAGCCCCGAATTTAGTACATTAGGTATTGTAAATGCAGCAGTACGCGGTTTAACACAAGCACCGTATAACACCAATAGCAATTTGCAATTTATCCCCAATATGGATGGTTTCCCGAATGGCCGCCGCTTGGAAGATGATGTAACTTTGATCGAATTACAAGCAGTTTCGGGTGTTGCATTGGCTGCAATTGGCCTTTGGTACGATGATTATACGCCGGGTGGCAGCCCTGTTACCCCAAAATTGCTCAACGTACTTACCTATAATACAGGTGTAGGTGCTAATGATGTGCCATTCCGTTCTAAGTTCCCTTATGTCGCCTTGCCACATGCTGGCGATGGCGCGTGCGGGGGCATGATTGCGCAAAGCCGTCCTTCTGGTAATTATTCTGGCTTAACAGGTGCTGGTGCTACTGAATTGCGTTCTGATGCTGCTGCAAGTACTTCAATTCAAGTGACGGTATATCCAAATCCATTTGTGGAAACGGCGACGTTTAATTATACGTTGGAAACCGCAGGTGATGTTAATATCACTATTTTTGACCAATCTGGTAAACTGATCGCTACTTTGGAAAATGGAACAAAAGACGCTGGTAACTACGAAACCCGTTTCAATGCAGGTAAATTGCCATCAGGTTTGTACTATGCACGTATCCAAGCAGGTACTACTACTCAGGTAACAAAGTTGTTTAAAAATTAGTTTGAAATATGGAGGGGAGATAAGTAATAAGCCGAGCGTGTCCTTGTAATGCTGACGATTATTGACTATTTAAAATAGTGGTCGGCGTGAAAAGGACATGCTTACTTGCTTGTTATTTATCTCCTTTCTTTACAATACGCCAGCACCGATAATGACTATTGTATTTTTGTTCATATGTTTAATACAAATCAGGGTTCAACCATAGTGCTTGATATTTACCTTTCGGATCGTACATCTCGGCTTGGCGCTTAATGTTAAATTTTCGGTCTCTTGGGTCATTACCAACCCCTGCATTGTACATCCAATTGCCATAATTTGAGTGTACATCGTAATCAATAAGCATACTTTCGAAGTACTTTGCGGCAATGCGCCAATCTTGTTGCCACTCTTTTGCCCAATAACTTGCCACATTTTGCCGGCCACGATTGCTCATAAAACCCGTGCGTTGCAGTTCAATCATATTAGCATTTACAAATGGTTCGCGCGTGTTGCCGTTTATCCATTCGCGAAAGGCTTTATCACTGGTTTTCCATTCGTATTGGTGGCCTAAAATGCCGTCCAACTTAAAAATTTTATCACCGTGTTTCAACGAAATATACTTAAAGTAATCACGCCAAATAAGTTCAAAAATCAACCAATAGGTGTCTTCATTTTTACAGATTTCACGCTCGTACTTTTTCACTTCCCAATAAATGGTTCGCGCTGAAACACTACCGTTGGCGAGCCAGGCCGAAAGTTTGGAACTGTAACTTTCACCAATCAATCCGTTGCGCGTTTTTTTGTAGATAGATAGGTTTTCTGTTTCAAAAAAATAATCTTCAATGCGCATCAAAGCCGCTGTCTCACCACCGCGAAATGGAAAGGCAGAGTTTTTATCTAGTTTGAACGATTCCAAGTCTAAATCCTCCAAAGTAGGCAGTACGTTTGATGTTTTGAAAAAATGTGCTTCAGGTTGTGTTTCGACGCTTACCGCAGAACGCACTTTACAGGCTTGTTCGCATTTTTTTCTAAAATCCGTAAAAACTTCAGGGATGCTACCGAAATTACTGTACGGAATATCATCGGGATGAAATAAAAATTGGTCATAGGTTTCAACCCACTTCAAACTGCGGATATTATCCATGTTTTGAAGATTTTGGTTCACGGCTGTTTCATCCGTAGTCCACTCTTTTTGAAGAAAAATGGTGTTGATTTGGTGCTCTTTTACCAATTTAGGAATCGCGTTTTCAGGTGTATCGTGACATACGTATAAAGGTATATTTAACGACGCCAAGTTGTTTTTAAGATCCCGAAGTGTTTCCAGCAAAAATTTTGCCCTAAACTTTTCTGTTTTCTTAAACCCATGTTTGTTCATCTCGAATTGTCGTGGGTCGAGACAATACACCCCAATAGCTTTGCCGCCATTTTTGGTTGCTCGATAAAGCGACTGATTATCTTGCGTCCTAAGGTCGTTGCGAAACCAAACTAAATTATTCATTTTATCTTTTATTGTATTATATTTTACAATGATTCTACCGTGATCGGCTTCAGGTGAGCATCGCTGTTCGAACCAACATAGGCATACTAAAGTAGATATACCCGAAGGAGTAATATTTTGCAAGGTGTACTAATTGCGCACTTGTCATTTGCCCCGCTGGCTGCATTGCAGTACCACATGGTATGCGTTTTACGACCTGCCACATGCCATTTTTCAAAATTAACAATCTGAAGGGGCTTTGGTTCTGGAGATGCCTATAATCTTTATTGAAAAAACATTAAAAAACGCTGCTTAATCTTATTTAAATGTTAACTTTAATGAGGAAGTCCAGGTTGCGGATTTTCGGCAAAATAAGTACGGCAAACAAGTTCCTTACCCAAAGGTGGATTTCAATACCTTTTTATACCTTTGCCCCGTATGAAACCAGCTTTAAAAGTTTTATTAGGATTTACCTTTGTTCTTGTCCCTTTTTGGGCGCAATACGCTGGTTTCCATTTCCCAGCACCCGCTTTTGTACTGAGTTACATGGCGGGTTTGTCATTGTGGGCTATCGGTTATTATCAACTGATTAAGGGAGGTACTTCTGCCGATTTGAATCCATTATTTACGATCGGATTGGTGCTTTTTGCGACGATGCCCCCTGAAATATCAAGAGATATTTACGTCTATTTACTAGAAGGGAAACTGGCTATCCAAGGCACCACGACCTATACCGATGCCGCCGCGAATCTGCTGCATCCATTTTATGTCTATATGGATCCGCATTGGCTGGATTGCCCTAACCAATATGGTCCCGTTCCTTTGTTCGTATTTCAGGTTGTCGCCTGGCTGGGTGGTGACAGTATTTTTATGGACATTTTGTTTATGAAAATATTTGATATCGTGTGGTCGGTGTGTATTTTTTTCTTGGTAAAGTACATTGCAAAATCGTTGCAATTGAATGAAGTGCGTGCACAAATTATATTTTGCCTCAATCCCATTTTTTTTATACAAGGTTTGGGTCAAATGCATATAGACCTGCTTTCTTGTGTATTTGTATGTGCTTTTATATACGGTATTGCGCAAAATAGGATGTGGATAGTGGGGATTTCCATCGGCCTAATGGGCGCTACAAAGAGTATGTTGTTTCCACTTTTTTGGGGATTGGTATTGATTTATGCGATCTACGCCTACAAGCAAAAAATACTAAAAATGCAGCATCTTGCACTATCGGTATTGTACAGTATTGTGGTGTTTTGTGTGGCGTATTGGCCAATATGGCAAGGGCCAGATACCATTCTTATTCCGATGGCCTACCATGAAAATAAAGAACCTGTTAAATCCATCGTGGAGTTGATTTCGTATTTGCTTGCTTATTTTTTGCCACAATCAGGTGCAAAATATGGCACAGTAGATCCTTTTTTGCAAGATAAGATTTATTGGGGACACCAACTAAAACCAGTTTT
>JAAFHO010000504.1 GCA_013297575.1 Chitinophagales bacterium | reverse complement strand
ACTATTTTGGCAAATATGGCCTTGTTAAAGCAGGTAGTATTAACGGAATGAACTGCCAAAACTGCCATTTGAACGCTGGTAGCACACCTTTTGGCAATAATTACTTCGCCGTACAAAGCACTTACCCACAAATGCGCGCTCGATCGGGCGCACTAGAAACCATCCCCAAACGTATTAACGATTGTTTTCAACGCAGCCTCAACGGGCAACCATTGGATACTACCAGCCACGAAATGCAAGCCATCGTGGCTTATATGAAATGGCTCGGAACAGGCGTACCCAAAGGCGAAAAGCCTAAAGGAACAGGTTTGGTTGAAGTCCCTTTTTTAGAGCGCGCGGCAGATCCCACCAAAGGCCAAAGTATTTACCAGTCCAAATGCGCTTCCTGCCACGGCATCAATGGGCAAGGATTACCCATACCGGATGGCGCACGTGATTATCCACCGCTTTGGGGTGCAAATAGTTACAACGAAGCGGCCGGGCTGTTCCGATTATCCCGATTTGCGGGTTATGTCAAAGCCAATATGCCCTTTGGAGCCAATTACCAAAACCCACAACTCTCCGATGAAGAAGCATGGGATTTAGCGGCTTTTGTAAATACGCAACCGAGACCCAAACACCCTTTTTTGGATACCGATTGGCCCAAAATTGAGAAAAAACCTTTTGACCACCCTTTTGCACCTTACAAAGATACTTTTCCAGAAACGCAACACAAATACGGCCCATTTGGCCCCATTGTCGCTTTTTATAAAAAATAAAACTATGCATACTAACCGCCGCAAATTTCTCCGCAATACGATGCTCGCTGGTATCGGCACGGGCCTAACGCCACTTGCTGCCATCGGAAAGGAACATACCGCAGCACCTAAAAACCTGCCAATGGATGACTCTGACGCATCCTTAAACGGTACAATCACGCTGCTGCAAACCACAGACGTGCATTGCCAAATACATCCACACGATGAACTGTTTTGGGAAAACAACCAAGCCGTATTTCGCAAAACCGCTGGGTATGCTCATATTGCAACGCTGTTTGATAAAGCGCGCAAAAACAACCCAAATACCTTTATTATCGATACTGGTGATATGTTTCAGGGTAGTGAACTATCGGTAAAAACAACGGGAAAGGCCATTTCGCCCATACTCAACGCCATGGGGTACGACCTATATTTACCCGGCAACTGGGAAGTAGTATATTACAAAAAAAATATGCAAACCCTACTCGGCGGCCTCGATGCCCCAAAACTCTGCGCCAATATGTACCACGATGCGGGCGAGGGCAAAAAAGGCGAATTGGTATTTCCACCCTACCACACTTGGACGCGCTTGGGTGTAAAAATAGGTTTTTTAGGCTATACCGATCCAATGGTGCCTTTGCGCCAATCGCCCAGTTATTCCAAAGGTATTATTTATACCAAACCCGAAGAAAACTTGGCCTATTATATCAATGTGCTAAAAGAGCAGGAACAATGCGATTTTATCATCATTTTGTCGCATTTAGGGCTGTCGCAGCAAATTGCATTGTCCAATATGCCCGAATGCGCCGGTGTTGATTATATTTTTGGTGGCGATACGCACGAGCGTGTACGCGAACCTATTGTGGGGAAATATGCTAAAGTGGTAGAACCCGGCGCGTTCGGCTCATTTGTAGGACGATTGGATTTACAGATAAAAGACGGCAAAATAACAGGCGAGCAATACGAATTGATGGAAGTCAATCCGCAGCAATATAAAGCCAAAAAGGAAATATCAGCCCTCATTTCAAAAATAGAAGCACCATTTACCAAGGAAATAGAACAGGTAGTGGGATATAGCAAAGTGCCACTTTATCGCTATTTTGTGGTGGAAAACACCATTGATACGCTTATTCTGGATGCTTTATGGTGGAAAATCGGTACTGAAATTGTCCTTTCCAATGGATTCCGGTTTTGTCCACCCCGCAGCACACCTAATGCCGACGGTTTGATCCCCATCACAGAAGGTTATATTTTTGATATGTTGCCCGTAGATGCCACCGTCCGCACGGCCAAAGTGACAGGCGCAGAACTCCTTAAATGGTTAGAAAAAGAACTGAACAATGTATTTTCTAAAGATGCGTCTAAGCGATTTGGTGGTTGGGTGGTCAAGTTTCGAGGCATGGAAGTATCCTTTAATGCATTTGGGGAACAGGGCAAACGCGTACAAAAAGTGACGGTCGGCGGCCAGCCGCTTGATCCGGCGCGCACCTATACGGTTGCGGCTTGCGAGCGCGATGGCGACCCCGAAACCATGCTTTGCCGCATCCCGAATGTGACAGAAGGTAAAAACCAGCCCTATTCTTTGCATCTGGTATTGAAGGAATATTTGTCCAAACATTCGCCTGTATCGCCCTTGCCGAGCGGTGCCGCAAAGATTTTGGATGCTCCTGCTACCCTACTGACGCAAGTGAGTGGCGTGGAGTATCAATTTCGTTAAAAATGCCTACACCCAATTATTTCACCACCACAATCCGTTTACTCGTAATGGTTTCATAGCCTTGTTGCACCACGATATAATACGGCCCTGCGTTTATATCTGTGAGTGGAATTTGCGTAATTTGGGCATTGGCAACCATTGCTTTTAAGGTGATTCCTGTATTGGAGACCAGTAGTACAGTTGTATTATTCCACGAAAAATCCTTGGGAAATTCAACTTTTACATAACTATCTGCTGGATTTGGGAATACTTTGATGTCTTTACCTTTTAGAAATACGGCCTCTTCCGTTTTGGTGATCATATTGAACTCACCACAGCCGGGTTCTAAGCAGCCCATGGAGTCCAGTTTGAGTACCCAGTTATGGGATTCATTTACACCTGTCATACGGTTTACAAGGGAGCCGACGGCAATATATCCGCCATCGCTCGTTGGAATCATATTGTAAAAACTATACGGCTCCCCCTCATAAGCACTATCCTGATAGTTCCGCTCCCATTCAAGTACGCGGTTTTTGTCCATTTTGAAGAGCCAACCCGCTGCTGGAGCATTAGTTTGGGTTACCCAATCAGGAAAATTATTACCACAACCCACCAAGCCATGTCCCCAAATGGGTTGGAGCAGAAATATTTCTTTCATAGTTTGGTTCATAAAAACGTACTGCCCTATATGTTGCCCATTAAGGTCCATAAAAAACAAGGTAGGGGGCGTACTTTCATAGTTCGGGAGATAGGCATTGGAAAACCATTTATTGACCAATATATTACTGTCAATTTGCACAGTAACGGTACTCGTTGAGCCTGTTGATAAGGCTAGGTTCGTTGTCCAATTCATATTTCCCAAGGTATCCATACTCATAGTTGCTGCTTCATAATCAAATAGACAACCACTAGGACAGAAACGATAAGAAAGGATTAAGTTATTATCAGTTGCCTTTAGTATTTGGGTTGGACTTGTAAAATCATATTGTTCATTAAATGAATATTCGGCTAAACTATCTCCTTGCAGGGTTGTTTTTATAACGATGGGTAACCATTCATTTATTTTATTTACCCTCCTATCTCTTCCGCCAAAAAGAAAAATATGATTGCCTGCTATGGCTATGCGAGGGAATGCTTCGTGTTTATTGGGTTGTCCATATTCTTTTCTCCACAATATATCGCCTTGCAGATCCATACAGCATAATACAAATTGCAAATCAGGGGTATTGGAATAACCGCTTACATAAATAAGGTCATTATCAACACAAAATCCATCTTTAAATGACGCATTAAAATCGTATTCCTTAACCCATGCAATATCACCTGTTTTAGTTAATTTTGTCAAAGAAAAACAGGTATTTGAATTTTGCGCACTACAATCTTTTGATGCAACAATTAAATAACCATCGCTTACTTCGTGTATATCCGCTGCTGTTTCTGAATTTAAGTCAAAATTGGAATATACTTTGGAAAAAGTAATCGCTTGGGTATTACCTTGGAATGCTATGGCGATAGTACAAATGAATAATAGTATTTTTTTCATCGAAGGCGATATGATAACCCCAACAGTAGCGAAAATAGTGCTATTGTTGGGGCTTGGTGAAGTGATTTTAACATCTATCGTTACATCCTCTTTACGGTTTTAACTGAAACGACAGGGTAGCCCTTCCAAGCAGTAGTCGGGATCGGATTCAATCTGTGGTTCGGGGCGGCAGGACAAAATACATATCGTACTTATGAGTGCCAGTACAAGCGTGAAGTAAAGTGGTGTTTTTTTCATGGTGTTGTTTATTTTTTAAAAATGAAATTAAATATGATAAATTGTATCAATACTGATCGTAAATCACGTCGAAACGCCCCTCTGTTACTTTTATCGTATCTTTTGATGATGTAGTACCAGTAAAAGAAAACCTTCCAGCAACAATGTTTTTAACGGTATCCAAGTGCATTATTTCGAACTTATAATCAAATAACGTGTCTAGGTCAAACCATAAAGTGCCCACAATATTCCCCTTATCTTTCTTTAGAATAATAGAT
>JAAFHO010000502.1 GCA_013297575.1 Chitinophagales bacterium | reverse complement strand
TCAGTTTTCACTCAATGGAAAAGTGGACACTTCGGCCATTACCGCCCGCTACACCGATGGCGTACTGGAGTTAACGTTGCCCAAATTGCCCGGCACCGAAGCACAGGAAATTACGATTTCATAAATACGATGTTTTTTGATTTTGGCCGCAACCTAGGAAGATGGGTTGCGGCCTTTTTTTGTGCTGAGATCATTCATTTTCTGCCCGTTGTTTTTCAATTTGTAAAATGTTATTTTGAATGTCTTTCATTATGTTGTTAGCCCACCAACTTGCATAAAAATTAAATGTCGTTGTCAATTTAAAGTTACTATACAAATGAAGTCTGTAGGTTTGCTCATTAAGTTTTTCAAGTTCGTATGTTCCACTGAGTACGTCAAAATATTTTCCACCAATCACTAAATGTTCGTCCATGGTGGTCAGAGGAATTTCGTGAGGAAGTGCTTTGATCGTAAACGACATTTTCTTTTTGTCAATATATTCGGTAACTGTCTCGTGAAAAACAAGCCCGTTTGTAAAAATTGCTGCTCTGGAGGCGCCTACTCCTTCGTAATTTAATTCTGCTTTTACGGGTCTTGGAAAATTCAATAAGTTGGTAAGCCAACCTTTGTCTTGCTCCTTGCTTATTTCTCTTACCCGTGTTACATTGCTCCAAATTTTATCAGCAGGTGCGTTAATGTCAATATAAGTATATGCTTTGTACGGTGTTGTATTTGCCCCAATATAACTTTCTATGGGCGAACTAAACAATGGCAAAAGTACCAAAATAGAAACATACAGATTATTATCTCTATTTTTTAGTTTAAAATACCCCCCAATAAGTCCGCCAATTGAAGATGCAATTAAAAAAATGGGTAGTATCATTAATAAACAAGGCCATCCTTCAATGGCAAAAAAAAATGTTATAAAAAAGAATACAAAAACGGGAATCCAAGGTGTATATAATCTGTATTTCATATCTTTCACCTTTTCTTCTTTTGAAAAATAAACCGTCAATGCTCCGACGATCGTAGGCAAAAGGAAAAGAAATGTCTTTGACATCATATTAAAGACTCCGCTCCAGGTTGATTCGCCAAACACAAAACGTAAAAGCAAAGCGTAAGCTGTTGGAATAGCTACGACTTTTAATATTGATTTAAGTTTCTGAGTATCCATTGTTGTGATAAATAAAATTGTGTTTAATCTCTTGCACTTGGCGAAATTACAAAAAAACTATAGTACAGCGTATAGTTTTTTTGTATTTTACTTACAAAAATGCCATACAACCATTCTTTACATTCCATTTGTCATTTTGCTCAAATTATAAAGCAGATTATTGCATTTATATCCAACTTAACTTTTAAACTGTAATCTCGCTTTCCTCATCACCTTTCAGGACGACTATATCACTTACCCAGCCGCTCTAAGTGAAGCGCTCGCACAAATAAAACAATGGAAGACCGAAAGCATAAGCAAAATATACAGTTGAAATAACACACAAATATATTCTTTTAAAAAATGTCCCAACGATTGTTCGTGTCAAAAAGTCGATGGTCAAACTTTTTGCATAATAGTTATCCGTTTGCTAACTCGGTTTCTATTTTTTTCCACTAATTCTATCAATCTCCGCCTCTCTTTTTTGGGTTACCCTTGTATTAATTTCTACGTTTTTGCTGTTATTATCAACAAGAAAGTCGCCATAAATTTCTTTGTCTTTGGTATTGGTCAAAGTGGTGTCTAGCGTTATTCCCTCTGGTCTTAATTCGTAATAAATGATTGGATTATAAGTAGTCAATGCATAATTTTCGCCCCAAGTTTCTCCGTTGTCCCAAAAGCCAGCAAACTCTAAATAGTCGTCCGAATCAAGATTGGAAGCACCAGCGATAAACGTCGGCAATTTTTCTATTCCAACTATTTTGTCTTGGCGCACCTTAATATATATAAGGTAGTTTTTACTTGGTCGGTTATTCACTTCAACTAAAATTTCAAAAGTTTCTTTGCCAATGGGTCTAATGATTGGAAATAATTTGTCGCCAAATTCATACTCCGTCATTGAAGTATCCATGTAAATAGGCTTGTTATTGTGCTTTAAAATAAAAAGTGAATAAACTTGAAAATCATCAAAATCTTCTTCTCGTCCAACATTAATTTCAAAACCATAATCGAGTTTTATCGTTTTTTGGATTTCTTGCTCAATGGTAGATTTGGCTTGTAAACTGTCCACTATCTTTTCTGGTGTAGTCACAATATTTTGGCTCTTGTTATTTGAACAAGCGGCCAAAATTAAAGCAATTGAAAAGATTAAAACTGCGCGTTTTTGTTTCATTGTTATTTATCTGTTTTGTTTTATTTAAACTGTTTTTTGTCTTTGTCCATGCGCATTAAAAATAGTTATTATTTTTCCTACTCCGTCCACGATAAAGCATAAGTAATTTATTTAAACTTCTTTGGTCTGTATCAAAGTCGTCAATTTGCAAATATTCTGTCCCCCCTGGATAGTCATAGGTCAAAAAATATTGGGTACGATTCCCGACACCTTCCCTAATTACTTCTTCATTTTCTATGTCCGCCCATTTATGAAAAACTGTTGAACTAGTGCTAATACCCTTGTCATTGATGATGATTTGTGGTTCATTGCTCAATGCTTCACTGTATTCTTTGTAACCAAAATATACTCCAACAATGGATACAATTGCCCCTATAATATAATTGTCCTTAATAATAAATAGGTAAAATACACCAGCCAAACATCCGAACATAATAAACATTTGCACATAGGCTTTCCATTTTAGATAATATATAATTGTTTCATTTGGAATGGAGGCATCATCGATAAACACATCTTTTTTATTGAACTTGTTTTGCAATGAATTCCATTTTTCTTGATCTAACAAACTTCTAATTTCAGTTTTTTCAAAAATGCTATTGTCTGCCCAAATGAGTTTTTCTTGAATTGCCCGCTTTTTTAATTCGTGAACATTACGAACATTTTCGAATGCCCAAAGCCTCCATTTGGTAATCATAACACTCCAGCACAACCAAGCAAGTACAAAAGCAAATACAAATCCTACTGGAATGATCCAAAATGGTAATATTTCTTGAATTCCTACATAAACACAAAGCCCAAGTACACCGAACATAATTACCATAACTGGATAAGTCACCATTCGGTGTCCTTTTGCTATTGCTTCGTCAACGGATACTATTTCGTTCATAAAATTCTATCGGATTGTATCTTCTTATCATTACTATTTACGCTTAAAAAACGCCTTTTCTAAAACGCTCACCCAAAGGTAAATAGAATATTTTAATTATGCAATAGTATTCAACAAAATATTAAGCGCATGAAAATGAACCTATTACGATGAGGGTAAGTAACCTTTTTTTAATAGATTTCTTTTCTATTCTGATAAAGCGTAGAGGGTGTTTAATACCTCATTCCACGAGCAAAAAAAGACGCATAAATGAAATTTCAAACACCCTCTTGTTAATCATTTAACCCCTAAAACTCAATCTTATAGCTCAAATTTGGTATCACTATACGCGCTAAATCTTTGTCCACTTTGTGATCAATATAGTTATATTTAAAACCATTAAAATCGGGCTGACCTGAAAGATTTAAGATTTTCAGCGCAATTTCACGTGTACTTTTATGTTTGTTTATTTTAAAACTGGCCGTAAAATGTACATTTAGTACTGGATCTGATTGCAGAGAAAACGCGTTAGATTCATCAAATACAACCGCTTCCGATGATAAAGAAGCCGCTTCATTAATCGGCGAATAACGGTTGCCGCCCTGATAAGTTGCCCTTGTATTTACACTTAATGTATTTTGGTTATTTTCACCCATTTTCCACTCTTTACCTATTAGGAAATTACATACATAATTTCGGTTAAATCGCGTGTCGCGCCATACACCATCGCCGCCTTTATACTTTGATTCAAAGAGCGAACCACTCAACAAAAAATAATAACCTTTTGAGATATATTTCTCCAAAGTGAGGTCAATACCATAGTTTCTGCCTCCACCTGTATTTTGTAATTTTTCCGCAAAAAACCAATCTCCTTGAAGATTAAGAAACGAAAACGAACTGTTTGCCATGACTGGAACAGAAAACAATTGCTGATAATAAGGTTCCACTTTAATATGCACCAAATCTGTCACATTCCAATCATAACTGAGTACAAAGTGGTTCGATTTTGTGAAATCCAGGTTTTTATTCACGGCGGATGCACCTGTTGTAAGTGAATTATTGAAGTAATAATTTAATTGTTCTAAACGACTATGCAGGCCATACGCTATACCCACAGCATGATTTTGTTTTAGTTGATACCGAAAACCAAGTCTGGGTTCTACGGTATAATGATCATTCAGCGTGAACCATTGCGCATTGACCCCAATATTCATTACTAATTTTTCAGAAAGACTAACAGCGGAACTACTATATGCCGAAAGTAATGTGCTTTGGCCATTTGAATTGACAATTTCTTGGGTTGGTGCATCAGGAGCAAACGACTTATTC
>JAAFHO010000501.1 GCA_013297575.1 Chitinophagales bacterium | reverse complement strand
ATCTTGCCAAAATGCCATATCCAGCCCGTAATTCGTTTGGCTGCTGGTTTCCCAGCGTATATTGCTATTGCCCGGTTCAATTATAGTAGAACCCGTCGCAATTTTGTCCCCAAAAACATAAACACGATCACCCGTGCGGATCAAGGAACTATACGGATAAACACCGATTTCCTGATTGCCCAATTGCCCCCAACTGGCGCGTAGTTTTAAGACCGAAATACCACGTATTTTTTCAAAAAAACGCTCGTTGGATATGTTCCAAGCCGCTGATACAGAAGGAAATACGCCCCAACGATTGTTTTTGCCAAAACGCGAAGAACCATCGCGGCGCACCGCCGTACTAATCACATAACGGTTAGCGTAGGAATAACCCGCTTGCATAAAATAAGACAGCAAAGACCACTCGGTGGCAATTCCCGAAACACCAAGATTTTTGAGTTCTTCTGCGGTGCTGGCATTGAGGTAACGAAACAAAGGATCAGTTCTTTTAAAATTATTGGCCGAAGCTCCGAGGTAATCCGTATGGTTTTGAATGGCTTCAGTGCCGGCCAATGCCGATATTTTATGATTGCCAAACGCACGTTGAAAATCAGCGGTGTTGTTCCAAACGAGGGTTTGGTTGAATACGCGCCCTTCATTGAGCGAAGTAGGGGAATAAATAGCCGCAGAAAGCCGTTTTTTAAACAATTTTTCGCGTTCAAATTGAAAATCTCCACCAAGGCTACTGCGTATTTTGAGTCCCTTCATTACGTTTAATTCGGCAAAAACATTACCAAATACACGGTAACGGAGGATTTGCCAATCGGTATTATCAATAAAAACAAGCGGATTGGCATTACCGTCGCCAAAAAGAATGGGATCGCCCAATTCCGAGGTCACATTCACATCACTCCCATCGGCATTTTTACCCGAAAACAAAGGAGACGCAATCAAAGCATATCGAATACCGCTCAATTCATTGCCCGAACCAAATCCATCACCCGAACTATTGATCACTTTGCGTTTGGTATGCGAAAAAGCGAGGTTGTTGCCTACTCGAAAGCGTTTGTTGCCAATATCACCATTGATCCGCAATTGGTATTTATCAAACGATTGTCCCCTGAAAATACCATCCTGCGATACATATTCACCCGAAATATAAACATTGCTCACCGCATTCCCACTCGATGCCGACAAAGCGTATCGGTGCATGGGCGCAGGTTGGAACACTTTATCGAGCCAATTGACATCGGGGAGGGTATCCAAAATAACGGGGTCGTAAGTGGGCAACTGATTCGCAGGATTCCGAAGCGCATTGCCATTGGTGATGGCTTCGTTGCGGATCGTTAGGAAATCTTTTGCGTTCAGTAGATCGGGCAGCCGGATCGGTTGTTGTATGCCCGTATAGGTTTCAAAGGAGAATGCGGGTTTGCCCGATTTGCCGCGTTTGGTGGTGATAAGTACCACTCCATTGGCCGCCCTTGCGCCGTAAATAGCCGCTGCGGCACCATCTTTGAGTACTTCGATGGATTCGATATCGCCAGGCGAAAACATATTGATATTTCCAGTGGTCGGAATACCATCAATGATAAACAACGGATTGTTATTCCCCAATGTACCCGCACCGCGAATACGCACCGAAATATCATCGCCCGGTGCGCCAGTGACCTGTGTGACCATCACGCCCGGTGCTTGTCCCTGTAAGGCTTGATCGATGCCCACAACAACCAGTTTTTCAATATCTTTTGCTTTAATGGAACTAATGGCAGAAGATATATCGCTGCGTATTTCCTTCCGATACCCTGTAATGACTACGTCTTTTAAAAGGTCGTTAGCAGTACTCATGGCTACCGATAATTCTGTTTTACCCGCTATTGGTACTTCTAAGTCAGTAAATCCAGTATATCGAAAGACTAAAATAGCATCAGGAGATAATACTTTAATTTGAAAGTTGCCGGAGGCATCGGTACTGGCTCCCGATTTTGTCCCTTTTTCTTGCACACTAACTCCGATTAAAGGGTCTTGATCATCATTGGAAAAGACCTTTCCTGTTACGGTAATCGCCTGTGCATCAATGAGTTTACTCATAAAGAGCAATATACCCAGCAATATTGTTTTGCGTAAAATTGAGTCCATAAAAATAGCGTTCATTTTATCGTGTAAATAAGCGGCTTGTTGTAGCGCCTACTTCAATGCAAAATTGATGGAATAATTACTGGTATGCTGGTACAATGCAGCGAATAAATGGTACTTTTGCGAAGGCGGCCATTTGATGCCTTTTTATATACTAAAAATAGTCATTTATGCATATTTATAGAGAATTTACCCCCTTAAAAAATCCGGATGTTTTTGTGGTGCTGGACTCCGTTTCAAATGGCTTTGATTACCCGATCCACAACCATCCAGAATTTGAAATCAATTTGGTGGCTGGCATATCCGGCACTCGTACCGTCGGCGATTCCACAGAGCGTTACAATGGCTATGACTTGGTGTTATTAGGGCCATACCTTTATCATAAATGGGATGGCGACGAGCAACAACTGCAAACCAATCCGAGTTACAGGGTCATTACGATCCAGTTTGCCATGGATTTATTTGGCGCATCCATGTTTCAAAAAGAACGTTTCAAAAAAATTAGAAAATTATTGGAAGATGCTCGACGCGGTATCAAATTTGACGGTAAAACCTTTGAATCGGCCATGAAAATTATGGTAAGCCTTACCAAAGACAAGGGTTTTGCCAATATTATTGAGTTTTTTCAATTACTGGACTTGTTTTCACAATCCAACGACACCACTTTGTTGGCCAGCGAGGGGTTTTCTCCGCAGTCACCCCGTTCGGATAATAATAGGATACAAATCGCTTATGGCTATATTTTAAAGCATTTTGACAATGCAGAACTCAAAATGGCCGATGTGGCAGCATTGATCAATATGAGCGAGTCGGCATTTAGCCACTTTTTTCAAAAGAATGTTTTCAAAAGTTTTACGCAATATTTGATCGATGTGCGTTTGGGTCATGCTTGCAAATTGCTCCTCAACACAGACGAAAATATCAACCAAATTTGCTTTAAATCCGGTTTTAATAACTTAGCCAATTTTAACCGATTATTCAAAAAATACCGCGCTTGTACTCCTTTTGAGTTTAGGCAACATTACCTCGAAAAAAACGAATTCAATTGGGCTAATCAAATTACGCCGTGGCAGTTTTTGCCCCCCAAAACGCTGGTGCGCGAGAGTATCCAACCATTGGCGTATTCTACACGTTTGTTGCATTTTTGATCTCAATAACCACATTATCAATACATTATGCGATTATTATACGCACTTTGCTGCGCAACTCTGTTCCCTTTTCTGCTGTTTTCACAAAAGAAAATACACACCCAAGTACTGGTCATTGGCGGCGGAACGGGTGGAGTAGCGACTGGTATCCAATCCGCGCGCATGCAGGTGGCGACCATTATTGCCGAACCAACACCTTGGCTTGGTGGCATGCTCACCGCAGCGGGCGTAAGTGCTACCGATGGTAATCACCGGATGCCAGCGGGCATTTGGGGCGAATTCCGCGAACGCCTCCGCAAGCATTATGGCGGCGCAGCAGCCTTAGAAACAGGTTGGGTGAGCAATACTCATTTTGAACCACATATTGGCGCAGCGGTGTTTAAGGAAATGGCCGACGAGCAGCCTCTTTTAAATGTATGGTTTAAAACGATTTTTCAAAAAGCCACCAAAACAAAAAAAGGTTGGAAAGTGACACTTTTGAGGGATGGTAAAGCAGTCACCGTACATTGCAACATACTGGTAGATGCCACCGACCTAGGCGATGTGGCCGCCGCAGTGGGTGCAGATTACGATTTGGGCATGGACAGCCGTACCCAAACAGGCGAATTAATAGCCGCCGAACAAGGCAATAATATCGTTCAGGATTTAACTTGGTGCGCCATTTTAAAAGATTTTGGTAAAGGTTCCGACCATACGATTCCTCGCCCGCCCAATTACGACCCTCAGTTGTACCATTGTGCTTGCGAACACCATTGTAAAGGAGCGAGGGTTTTGCCTTGTCCGCAAATGCTGAGTTATGCCAAATTACCCAATGACAAATACTTGATCAATTGGCCAAGAATGGGCAATGATTTTTACGCTAATTTGGCCATTTTAAACCAAAAAGAAAAAGAAATTGCCGAAAATGAAGCAAAAAACCAGACTTTAGGTTTTATTTATTTTATCCAAAACGAACTCGGTTTTCGCCACCTCGGCCTTGCAAACGACGAATTTCCGACCGACGACAAACTGGCATTGATCCCTTATCACCGCGAGGGACGGCGGGTAATGGGTTTGGTTCAATTGAACATCAATCATATTCTGGTGCCTTATGAGCAGCAACAACCCCTTTACCGTACGGGGATTGCCGTGGGCGATTATCCGATTGACCACCACCATGACAAGAATATGGCTGCGCCTAATATTGAATTCCCTCCTGTTCCTTCGTTTAATACCCCGGCGGGTTGCCTGATTCCTTGTAATACCGATCATTTCCTCATCGCAGATAAGGCCATTTCG
>JAAFHO010000500.1 GCA_013297575.1 Chitinophagales bacterium | reverse complement strand
AAAACCTAAACAAATGCGCATCAATGTAGAAGGTACGCTAGGGGCTGGCGTGAGCGCAAAAGATATTATCCTTTACATTATTGCCCAAATATCGGCCAGCGGTGCTACTGGATATTTTGTAGAATATGCTGGATCGGCCATTCGCAACCTCTCCATGGAAGCGCGGATGACCATCTGTAATATGAGTATCGAGATGGGCGCACGAGGTGGATTAATTGCACCTGATGATATAACATTTGACTATCTCAAAGGCCGCGAATTTGCGCCCAAAGGAGATGAATGGGCTTCAAAACTTCAAGAATGGCAACAACTTTTCACCGAACCCAATGCAAAATTTGACCATGAACTCCACCTGCGCGCAGAGGATATTCAACCAATGGTCACTTATGGAACCAACCCAGGCATGGGCATCCCAATTACAGGAAATATCCCTAGCGAGTTCACTTTTGATGAAAAAGAACGCCTTTCTTTCCGTAAAGCGCTGGATTACATGGGTTTAGAGCAAGGTGCGGCCATCCAAGGGCAAAAAATTGATTACGTTTTTATTGGCAGTTGTACGAATTCGCGTATTGAAGACCTACGCCAAGTAGCCGCTTTTGTTACCGGAAAGCAAAAAGCAAAAGACGTGGAAGTATGGATTGTTCCCGGTAGTAAACAAGTAGAGGAACAGGCACGCGCCGAAGGATTACATACTATTTTTGAGCAAGCGGGTTTTCAATTACGGCAGCCTGGCTGTTCGGCGTGCTTAGGGATGAATGAAGACAAAATTCCGGCGGGGAAATACTGCGTTTCAACCTCTAATCGCAATTTTGAAGGCCGACAAGGACAAGGTGCTCGGACATTATTGGCCAGCCCTTTAACCGCGGCAGCAGCGGCTGTTACGGGGGTAATTACGGATATTAGGACATTTATCAACTCAAATTAACCGTGTTGGCGTACACCACGCCCGCTCAAACGCTCACTCACTCATACGCTATTAACGATGGAGATTAACAGTACCTTCATTCCGCTCAATATTGAAAACGTGGATACCGATCAAATTATTCCAGCGCGTTTTCTCAAAGCAACCAACCGCGATGGATTTGGGAAAAATCTTTTCCGCGATTGGCGCTACAACAATGATGATGAATCACAGCCAAAACTCGATTTTATACTCAATAATTCACAGTATAAAGGCGCAATCCTTGTCGCAGCCAAAAATTTCGGTTGTGGTAGTAGTCGCGAACACGCCGCATGGGCTTTAAAAGATGCCGGTTTTGATGCAGTAGTAAGTAGTTTTTTTGCGGATATTTTTAAAAATAACGCCCTGAATAATTTCTTACTACCGGTACAGGTCAGCGATGAATTTCTAGAAGGTCTATTCGATGCCATTAGCCTAAATCCGTCAGCAAGTATCTATATTGATGTTGATGAACAAACGATTACTAATGTAGAAACAGGAAATGTTGCCCATTTTGAAATTAACGCTTACAAGAAAAACTGCCTCATCAACGGATATGATGATATTGATTATTTACTCAGTATTCGGGATCAAATTGAAGCATTTGAGGGATAAGGAACGATAAAACAAATAACGATCATTAAAGAAATGTCAAAAAAACATATAGTAGTCATAGAAGGCGATGGCATTGGCCCGGAAGTAACTGCACAGGCGGTACGGGTGCTCGATGCTGTATCAGAACAATACGGTCACGAGTTCGAATACGAATATTGCCTGATGGGCGCGTGTGCCATTGACCAAACGGGGCATCCGCTCCCCAATGCAACGATAGAAGCGTGTTTGCGCAGCGATGCGGTGCTATTCGGTGCCATTGGTGATCCAAAATACGATAACGATCCCAAGGCCAAAGTCCGCCCCGAACAAGGGTTGTTACAATTGCGTAAATCATTACAACTCTTTGCCAATATACGCCCTGTCTCGGCCTATGAGTCGTTACACCATTTGTCGCCACTCAAAACAGAACGCATCACAGGTGTCGATTTTGTGATTTATCGCGAACTCACCGGTGGTATTTATTTTGGAGAAAAAACCTTGGACGAAACAGGAAATATTGCCTCCGACAATTGTGTTTATTCAAGGTCGGAAATTGAGCGCATTGCCCATTTGGCGTTTAAACATGCACAGATACGGCGTAAAAAAGTAACTTTAGTGGATAAAGCCAATGTATTGGAAACCAGCCGTTTGTGGCGAAAGGTAGTCCAAGAACTCGCTCCACAATACCCCGATATTACGCTCGATTACCTCTTTGTGGATAATGCTGCAATGCAAATCATCCTCAACCCAGCCCAATTTGACATTATACTCACCGAGAATATGTTTGGTGATATTATTTCGGATGAAGCCAGCGTCATTAGTGGTTCCTTGGGTTTATTACCTTCTGCTTCTATTGGTACGGGGGCAGCGTTGTTTGAACCGATTCATGGTTCGTATCCACAAGCCAAAGGTTTGGATATTGCTAACCCAATTGGTGCTATCCTTTCCGCTGCTATGCTGCTCGATCACCTTGAAATGAACACCGAAGCCACCGCCATTCGTGATGCGGTACAATGGACAATGGAAAATGGTAAAGTGACCAAAGATATCGACCCCATTCATCATTATTCCACTTCGGTAGTGGGTGATATTATTTGTAGGCACGTCACCAAACAATCTATTGATAAGGAAGGACTAAGAAACCTGATGAATAGGGTCTCAACGATCATTTAAACCTCCTAAGTAATTTATCTCATTATGGCATATTTTAAAGAAAATACAATCCTTTATTTTGATGGCGCATACATCAATGCTGCTGAAGGCCAAACTAGTCTGTATATGCAAACCCTGCATTATGGCTATGGCGTTTTTGAAGGTATTAGAAGTTATGATACCGCCCAAGGTGCTGCTATTTTTAAAGCAAAAGAACACTTCGAGCGGCTGCTGCATTCTTGCGAATTATTGGGCATTCCATGTGATTACTCCGTGGAGCAAATGACAGAAATTAGTTATAACGTATTGGCTAAGAATGAGTTAACAGACGCTTATATCCGCCCTTTGTTGATCTGTGATCCTAATATGACCCTTATCAATGGTCAATCATCGCGACTTTTGGTGGCAGTATGGGAATGGGGTGCATACTTGGGCGAAAAACTGCTTAATCTTAAAATTAGTCCATATTGTCGGCCTCATCCGCGCTCCATTCATATCGAAGCAAAAGCGGTAGGTCATTATGTCAATTCTATTTTGGCCACATCAGATGCACGTAAATCGGGGTACGATGAAGCGTTATTGCTCGATTGTGAAGGCAATTTGGCCGAAGGCCCCGGTGCTAATTTATTTTTTGAAAAAGATGGTGCGCTTTACACGCCAGCATTAGGTCATATCTTACCGGGCATCACCCGTACTACCGTATTGGAACTTTGCGCTGAAATGAATATTCCAGTACACCAAGGGCGCTATACGCCTGTTGATCTTTTTCAAGCAGATAGCGCATTTTTCTGTGGAACAGGCGCAGAAATTGTGGGCATACAATCCGTGGATGGCAAGTCATTTAAGAAAAACTGGTCAGAGGCGATTGGTAGCACACTAAAAAAGAAGTATTTGGACTTGGTGCGCACGCCACAGCTCCACGAAGCCTAACAAACACTCCATTTCACGCACATTCATTTTCATCAAAAAAATAATGATCAATAAATACTCACGCACAGTTACCCAAGACCCCACACAACCTGCCGCTCAAGCCATGCTCTATGGAATTGGTCTCACCGATGCCGATTTGGCCAAAGCACAGGTAGGCATTGTAAGCATGGGCTACGAAGGTAATACTTGTAATATGCACCTCAATGATTTGGCTAAGGATGTGAAAGCAGGGGTTTGGAGCAACGATTTAGTAGGGCTTATTTTCAACACAATCGGCGTGAGCGATGGTATTAGCAATGGTACGGATGGGATGCGTTTTTCCTTAGTTAGCCGCGATATTATTGCCGATAGCATTGAAACCGTGTGCGGTGCGCAATACTATGATGCATTAATTGCGGTGCCAGGTTGCGACAAAAACATGCCCGGCTCATTGATTGCAATGGGGCGTTTGAATCGTCCGGCCATTATGGTATATGGTGGCACTATTGCGCCCGGACAATGGAAAGGCCAAGACCTGAATATTGTTTCTGCATTTGAAGCATTGGGACAAAAAATAGCCGGAACGCTGGATGAAGGTGATTTTCAAGGTATTGTAAGGCATTCTTGCCCAGGAGCGGGCGCATGCGGAGGCATGTACACGGCCAATACGATGGCTTCGGCTATTGAGGCATTGGGTATGTCGCTGCCTTATTCCTCGTCTAATCCGGCCTTGAGTGCTGAAAAAAAACAGGAATGCCTGGATGCTGGTAAATATATCCGATTGCTTTTGGAGCGCGATATAAAACCTTCAGATATTATGACTTCGAAGGCTTTTGAAAATGCCATTACGATCATCATTGCCTTAGGAGGCTCTACTAATGCGGTTTTGCACTTAATTGCGATGGCTAAGAGTGTGGATCTATCATTATCACAAGATGATTTCCAAAAAAT
>JAAFHO010000050.1 GCA_013297575.1 Chitinophagales bacterium | reverse complement strand
GATGATGGAAGACCGACAGCAAAAACGCCCAATGATTGTCGATATTTATGAACGGTATATGCAGCGGTGCAAACTGTCGGGTTCAATGGATTTTGACGATTTGTTACTCCAACTTTTCCGACTTTTTAGGGACAACCCCGATGATGTGGTGGAAAAATACCGCAAAAAATTTAAGTATATCCACGTGGATGAGTTCCAAGATACCAATTTTTTGCAATACGCAATTTTGAGGCGATTGGTCAAATATGAGGGCAGTACCGAAAATATCTTTGCAGTGGGCGACGATGCTCAAAGTATTTATGCTTTCCGAGGTGCCACTATTGATAATATCATTGATTTTGAAAAGGATTATCCCGATCTAAAAACCTTCAAACTGGAGCAAAACTACCGCTCCACACACCATATTGTTGCGGCGGCGAACGAGGTCATTTCGTACAATAGAAAACAATTACAAAAAACAATTTGGACGGATAAGGAAAGCCGCGCCAAAATAAAACTGATCAAATGTATCACCGATGATGAAGAGGCGCGCCGTGTTGCTGATCTCATTTTGGAGCAAAAAAACCGAGATCATATACCGAATACGGAAATCGCCATCCTGTACCGCACCAATGCGCAAAGCCGCAAATTTGAAGAAGCGCTCCGCCGCCAAAATTTGATGTACCGCGTTTACGGAGGCATGTCTTTTTATCAACGAAAAGAAGTAAAAGACTTTATTGGTTACTTGCGCCTTGCCGTAAATCCGCAAGACGAAGAAGCATTGCGCCGGGTAATTAATTTCCCAACACGCGGCATTAGCGATGCAACAGTGGAAAAAATTAGCCGTTTTGCCGGAGAAAATAATATTCCAGCATGGAGTGCAATGCTACATGTAACGGGTATTACCGAAAAAGCCAAAAAGGCATTAGGCAGTTTTAGAACCTTAATTGACAAATGGCAAAAACGCCTCCAAACCGATGACGCTTTCCAGTTATCCTCCGATATTTTAAGACAATCTGGATTATTGGATATGCTAAAAGCAGATAATAGCCCCGAAGGCATGAGCCGAATGGAAAATGTCATGTCGGTACTCGATGCTATTTCAGAATTTGTGGCAGGCGATAATAGTGCTGCTGCTATTGCAGGAGAGGCAGGAGAGGCACTCAATACCGGTCTATCTGCATACCTCCAAACAGTTACCCTCCTCACCGATGCCGATGACAACAAAGATGGTAGCGATAATATTACATTGATGAGTGTCCACTCTGCCAAAGGTTTGGAATATAGATCGGTGTTTGTAACAGGTATGGAAGAGCAACTTTTTCCGTCCTTTATGTCATTGGAAGATCCAAAAGGATTGGACGAAGAACGCCGCTTGTTTTATGTTGCTATCACACGTGCCAAAGAATTATTGACCCTCACTTATTGCAAAAGTAGGTATCGATATGGCCAAATTCGCGATTTTAAGCCTTCCCGATTTATAGAAGAAATCAATATTGAGCATTATGATATTGGTGGAGGGTTTGGTTCTTTGCGTCCGCAAGAAGATCGAGCCTCTACGGGTGCGCGCGTGAGCGGGATTGCGCCTATACGCAGGAACAATGGCCCGCTAAAACCCGCCATCACGGCTGCGCAACAAGCCAGTTTTGCAGCGTCTCCCGCCGAAATGATTATTCCCGGTGCTTTTGTACTCCACCTCAAGTTTGGCAAAGGAGAAATTATTAAGGTGGAAGGGCCTAAAGACGGTAAAATGGCAACCATCCGCTTTGAAGGTGACGAAGTACCGCAACGACTTATTGCCCTCAAATTTGCTAAACTCCAAATACTTTAAATGATAACAATAACGCATTTTAACTTTTAACAAACTATCATCAAGAAACTTGCCCTTAACCATTTAGGAAACTTTAAAGTAGCAATTGGCCGACCCAGAATGGGTCAAATGTTTGTAGCAAAAGCATGGGTATATATGTGTGCGACCCCATCGGGGTCGAATATAATTTTATCCACACTGCTCTATAAACATTTGACCCATTCTGGGTCGGCTACATATTCGTAAAAAAAATTACTCATTTTGTTAGCAAAACGTATCATTCCCTGTCTCGATATAAAAGACGGCAAAACTGTAAAAGGAGTCAATTTTGAAAACCTGCGGGATGCAGGCGATCCGATTGAACTAGCGGCTGCTTATGCCCAACAAGGCGCGGATGAAATTGTCTTTTTGGATATTAGTGCAACCCATGAGCAGCGCGATACATTGGCCGAATTGGCTAGAAATGTAGCGATGGTGCTCAATATTCCGTTTACCATCGGCGGCGGTATAAAATCGGTAGCGCAGGTGGAAGTATTATTGCAATCGGGTGCCGATAAAATAAGCATCAATTCTGCCGCTGTAAAACGACCCGAACTCATCAACGAATTGTCCTTAGCCTTTGGTAGTCAATGTGTTGTATTAGCGGTGGATATTAAAAAAGACGCTACTGGCCAATGGAAAGTATGGCTCAACGGAGGCCGATTACAAACCGAATGGTTGGCAACAGCATGGATCAAAGAAGCAGTTGAACGCGGCGCAGGGGAAATCCTACTTACTTCTATGGATCACGACGGCGTAAAGGAAGGCTTCGCGTTGGATATCACCCGTATCATATCCCAATCCGTATCAGTGCCCGTTATTGCATCAGGGGGCGCAGGGGGGCTAGCGCATTTTAAAGACGTTTTTACGCTCGGTGCCGCAGATGCAGCATTGGCAGCTAGTATTTTTCACTTCGGGGAAATTCCAATTCCCACACTAAAAGACTATTTACAACATGAAGGAATCTCCATTCGACGCTGATTGTAGCATTGATATAAATCCAGAAAACAGTAAAAAATGGGCTGATTTAACCCTTAAAACGGACCAAAATGGGCTTGTTCCTGCAATTATTCAGGACGCACAAACCCAACAAGTCCTCATGCTGGGCTATATAAATGCCGAATCGTGGGCAATTACTTTGGAAACGGGTAAAGTGACTTTTTTCTCCCGCTCCAAACAAAGGTTGTGGACAAAGGGAGAAAGCACGGGTCATTTTCTATACCTGCAATCGGCAGCACTAGACTGCGACCGCGATACCCTCCTCTTGTACGTAAATCCTGATGGCCCCACTTGTCATAAGGGAAAAGTAACTTGCTGGGGTGAACAACCTACCTCAAAGGGTTTTCTTCACGTGCTGGAGCAACAAATTCAAGAGCGGAAGGCAAATCCCAAAGAAGGCTCTTATACCAATCACTTATTGGAAAAAGGTATTGCGAAAATTGCACAAAAAGTAGGCGAGGAAGCCGTAGAAACCGTTATCGAAGCGATGCAGGACAAAGATGATTTGTTCAAAAACGAAGTATCGGATCTGTTGTACCACTTACTGGTACTGCTGGCGGCCAAAGGCACTTCTTTACAGGAAATTGAAGCAGTTTTAGCAGCAAGACAACGATAAAACAAACTTTTTTGGGTTAAATAATTGCTTTAAAACAAGATAAAACTCAACTTTTTAGATGTTTAAAGTGTTTCATTTTGCGTTGAGTATCCAGAAATAGTTAAATGAATACATTTTTCAAGGCACCTCAACAACCTAAAACTTAGACATATTTCATGAACGCATCCATAAAAATTTTCACCTGGTTCAAGGTTCCTGTGTACCTACACTGGTCATTTAGTTTAATATTGATCTTTTTGGGGTGGCAAAGTAATCAACACGGCTTATCGGTTTCGGATATTTTTTTCCAGTTTTTTGCTCTGATTGCTTTATTTGCATGTGTTTTGCTACATGAGTTTGGTCATTCTTTAATGGCAAGGCACTATGGCGTAAAAACACAAGATATCATTTTAACACCCATTGGAGGTATTGCACGGCTAGAGAAAATGCCAGAACTGCCCAAACAAGAACTCTTGGTGGCTATCGCTGGGCCTTTGGTAAATGTTGCGATCATTCTTCTGCTTTTTATCGTGAGTAAATTTATCTTTTTTTCAGGAGAAATTGAATGGTGGTATTTCAAAGAAAGCGTATTGGATATGTTATCCTTTCGATCTGGTACCGATGAAGCAGATCTAGTACTGCAAGATTCGGGGATCAATATGCCCACTTGGATGTTTCTATTTCCGCTACTGATGGTCATTAATATCACTATGGTTTTATTTAATATGATCCCAGCATTTCCAATGGATGGCGGCAGGGTTTTTCGTTCTCTTTTAGCCATGAGCATTGGAAGGGTAAAAGCGACACGGATAGCCTCCTATTTGGGACAGTTTTTGGCCGCTGGATTTGTGATTTATGGCTTGTATTCACAGCAGTATATGTTGGCATTTATCGGTTTTTTTGTGTTTAACACTGCTCGGCAAGAAGAGTCAATGGTTACTACCGACGATGTTTTGAGCAAATTTCAAGCAAAAAACTTAATGCGCACGCAGTTTACACGATTGACAGGCAACGATTGGATGCAAACCCCCATCGAACTCTATACCAGAACTGCCGAAAAGCATTTTTTAGTTTTTAATTTTTCAGAAGAACTATTGGGTTATTTGGACGAGCAAAGTATTCTACAAGCCACCAAAACAAGGGCTTTGACCACACAAGTGACCGAGTTTATTAAATCGCCTGTTCAAGTTGTCAATGAAAACGAATCACTCAAGTATGTTCATCATTTGTTACAGCAATCCAAACAAGGTATTTTGGCGGTTGTGGACGATGCCCAAAAATTATTGGGTGTGATTGATTTCGAGGGCTTTGAGAAATTTATGAAAATAAACCAAGCATAAATCGGTACTGCTATGAAAAAATTAATGTTTTTTGCGCTATTGGCCACTACCCTATTCGCCAATTGTCAAGACGATACCAAATTACCCACTTGCGCTGATGGTATCCAAAACCAAAATGAAACAGGAGTCGATTGTGGTGGCCCTTGTTCCGTTTGTGTTGAAGGTGTTCATGGCAAATGGAAATCAGCACCAGTTGCGCCTATTTTAACCCCTTCCGCCGATTCGATACTTGCTGAATTCAAACAAGATGGTAATTACGAATTATCCTACTGGAAAAGCGGATTCCCCTCCAAGTTTACAGGGACTTTTGTACAAGTGTTCTCTGGCGTAAATCCGATTTTCGCGGTCACTTTAAATCAAAAAACGCCTTCTGTGGCCGTATTTAGGGGTATGATGGAATTGTCCAATGCAGATTCAATTATGTTGTACGAAACAGTACAAACCTCACCTGCTATTGGAGCAACCCCACCATTAGCCACAGAAGGGTTTGGTAGTAGTAAATTTAACGGCGTAGCATTGGGGTACAATAATTTACAGTTCTATTTGCGTAAAAAATAGATAAAAACTACACAATCCCAACTTCGAAGAAGTCCAACATTTCTGCCGTCCAATATTTGATCGTTTAAATTTCGTTCAAGAACCGCCCAAATACCCAACCCGTTTCGCCATTATTTCGGCGTATTTGGTACCAAATATCATTGTCGGTTTTATCAAAAACGTAGGTAGGAAGATTGCTGGTCATCAAGCCATGTTTGGGGTGTTCGAATTGAATATCGTAAGCATTGTGGTCGGCATCGTAGCCCAATATTTTTACGGCTTTCCCTTTAAGCAGCGAAGACCCATCACCCAAATTGATACTTTGGTTTAAAATCGCTTCCGAATTGGACAAGGAAACCTGCTTTTGAAGAATGGATACCTGCTCTCTTTCGTTAAAATTGCCCAATTTGTCGGAACTCACCGATGCAGAGGCGCGCATAATGACATTTCCGGCATTTATTTCACCTTGACTCACTTTTTTATCGGTAAAGCCGTTTACTTTGCGCAATTCCGAATCCAGCGATTTGAGTTCAGCAGACAATTGGGCGAGTTCTTTGCGTTCGTTGAGTTCTTGTTTTTTTGATTCTAGTGCTTGGCGGGCCTTTTCCACTTCGGATACTTTTTCATTGTTGCAAGATGCAGCGATCAATGTGACGCTGAGGAATAATACTGCGGATAATTTCATGTTGTTTAATAATTTAATTGGTGATTATTTTGATGGTGCAATATTCGGTTGTGCCACAATATGGGATGTACAGGATCTAGTATTCAGGTATAGATTAGGCGTAATCGTAGGAAATGGGCTAGTATTCGTTTTGTCAAGCACAGTTAAATGAAGAAAACAGGCTACTTTATATTATTGGTTGTATTAGGTGGGATACTCACCATTTTGACCCAAATAGGCGGTGTCGTCTTGCTATTGAGTGAATTAACTTATAAAAATGTGCGGCTGGCAAAGCGGAGTCGCCTACTCACTTTTATGTTTTTTTACTTCATGGCAATATTATGTATTGTCCCAATACTTGCAAAACCATTGGGTCGTGTGCCGTTACCTGTTTTTAGCAACGCCTTAGTAAAACCCGTCTCGATTTGGACGTGTGTGCTCAATCGGCATTATGTCCGCCCTGCGTTGCGGGAATCCGTAGAAAAAGCGGCAATTACATTAGAAACAACCCACAAAGGAGCGGAAATTAGATACCTGGATGCAAATTTTCCATTTTACGATGGTTTTCCATTGCTACCACACTTGAGCCACAGTGATGGAAAAAAACTCGATATTGCTTTCTTATACAAGGAAAAAACAACCCAAAAACCGACGAACAACAAACCTTCAAGAAGTGGATACGGTGTTTTTACAGCACCTAAAGGCAATGAACGCAACCGCATATCGGAGTGTTTGGACAAAGGATATTGGCAATATGATTTTAGTAAATACCTCACTTTTGGTAGCCACCCCGAAGATTTTGAATTGGATGAGGAGCGCACCCGTGCCTTAATCATGCTTTGGATCAACGACCCCAATATAGAGAAAATGTTCATTGAGCCACATT
Source organism: Chitinophagales bacterium (assembly GCA_013297575.1). Classification (GTDB taxonomy): domain Bacteria; phylum Bacteroidota; class Bacteroidia; order Chitinophagales; family Saprospiraceae; genus M3007. The sequence goes on along the minus strand of JAAFHO010000050.1, from coordinate 9,438 downwards.
TAGAGGCGCGTTGGGGTTTAGCGCAATACGATAAAGTGCGGTTGCATGGTTGTCGTGCAGTGCGGCATGACGATCATTTGCATGTGCAAATACGGTAATTTATCTCAATTTTCAAGTGGCCCTATTTTATGATTAGCATATTGTCGGGGCGATTTTTTCAGTCTAATGTCGTCAACTTAGCAACCTAATAACTACAAAGTACCTAAACTTTTCATCGAATTGAGCAAATATTCAGTAATCCAAAGTGTCCTATAAACCAAATTTGCCTATTGTCGGGGCGACTTTTTCTGTCACCCCGACAATTTAGTTAAAATTGATGGTTTGTCTGTATCAAATATCCCATTTTGGCAAAAGATATATACTTTGCTAACCAACGAAATTTAAAAGTTGGCTCAAAGGGGGTAAGTGCTAAATTGTCGGGGTGACAGAAAAAGTCGCCCCGACAATAGGCTCGTATTCTATAAGTGTTCACTTGGGCTTGATGCGATGGGGCAAGAGATCAAAAATAATTGCTCCCTATTTTATGTAATTCCCTCAAAAACTACATCCTTCCCGCGGTCATCGAATAAACAAAAACATTCTACACCACCATTTCATTCATTTTTCCGTTATTTGTGCGGAAAATTTCCCTTTCAATTAAATAGCCACTTATGCAAATCACCCTTAAAGGCATTCTTTTTGCTGCCCTATTAGCCACTTTGGCGTCTTGTCATCTATTCAATAAAAACAAAACTGAAACCACCATGGCCACAACCGGAGACTATACATCCGAATGGAAAATCGTGGATAGCCTTGAACAACAGCGGCTACCCAAAAGTGCACTCGAAAAAGTGGAGTCGATCGCGCTACGCGCACGCGCCGAAAATAATACCGAGCAAATCCTCAAAACGGTCATTTATAAAGGCAAATACACCGTGGAACTGGAAGAAGACGGTATCGTAAAAGCCATACAACTCTTTGAAACAGAAGAAAAAACAGCCACACAACCCGCCAAAGCCGTACTCCAAAGTATGCTAGGCGAAATGTACCGCAATTACCTACAAAGCAATGGCTGGAACCTATCCGAACGCACCCCTATTCCCGATGGAGAAGGAGGCGATATCCTAACTTGGTCGGCAGCACAGATTGAAAAACGCGCGTTAGATTTGTATATTTCGTCTGTCGAGCCCATCGAATTACTGTACAATACGCCCGTTGGCAATTTCAAAGAACTCATACGCAAAGGTATCAACGATAGCATTTCGGGCAATAGCCTCCACCCTACCCTATTGGATATATTGGCTTACCGCGCCATAGCGCATACGAGTAACGAAAGTAGTTATTTGAACGAGCCAAGTTTCCGGTTCAACCTCGACCAAGAGGCCGCTTTTGCGCAACCTGATGCTTTTGTAAAAACCAAATTTGAATCCCAAGATTTGAACTCCGGCAAGTGGCGCACGATTCAAATGTACCAGAAACTCACCGAATGGCACTTGAAAAAACTACAATCGCCATCTATTGTTGAAGTTACACTGCGCAGATTAGAATTTGCTCAAAACAATAGCAGTAGAAATGATATTGATAAATTATATATTTCGGCACTTGACGATTTATTAAAAACATGGAAAGCATCACCTGTTTGTACCGAAATCATGTACGCGCAGGCCAGATATTGGGTGAACCAAAGTCAAATAAAAGATGCGGTCGAGATTTGTAAGAAGACAATCGCTGCTTTCACAGATAGTTATGGTGCTAACGAATGTAAAAGTTTACTGGCACTATTGGAGCAACCTGCGTTGCAATTGCAAATAGAACAGCATAATTTGCCAGATCAAGCCATTTTATTGCATTTATCCTACAAAAATATAGACAAAGGCACTTACAAAATTGTAGAATGGCCCGAAGATACCGATAACCAAGACAATGAAGACTTGTTGTCAAAAATTTTAAAGGCCAAAGAGGTATCCAATACGGCATTTACCATTAAAAATCCAGGCGACTACCAACAACACCACACCGAAATAATGGTAAATCCATTGCCTTCGGGTAATTATGCCATTGTTCTATCCAAAACGGGTAATTTTGATAAAAAGGAAGACATCAGCGATTATGCCTTCTTTAATTGCACCAATATTGCAGCAATCCGTTTGGCTTCCCAAAATAATTATACCGATTATTGGGTTGTTGACCGCGCTACAGGCCAACCATTGGCAGGAATAAAGGGCGATCTTATGGATCATCGCTGGGATAACCGCAACAAATCCACTTTTATCCGTGAAGTAGTGAGCGATGCCAATGGCAGAGTACGCATAGAGGGTAATAATAATACAATTATGTACGTGATCTTTAGGTCTGGGAAAAATACCGTCCGCACAGATCAATTCAATAATTATCAGCAAGAAATACCCAACTATTCCGGTGAAATACAATTCTTTACCGACCGCGGTATTTATCGTCCTGGGCAAACTATCTATTTTAAAGGTATTGCGCTCAAACGCAACGAAAAACAAATACCCTCCATTATTGCCAATACTGCAGTTGCCGTCACATTGCGCGATGCAAATGGACAAGAACGCGGTAAAATAGATCTTAAAACCAATGAATTTGGCACTTTTAATGCCACCTTTGTATTACCAACAGGTGTATTAACAGGTAGTTTTAGTATTGAAGCAGTAGGTGACGCTGGTATTGGTACTACTTATGTGCAAGTAGAGGAATATAAACGTCCCAAATTTGAGGTGACCTTTGAACCCATGGAAGGCAGTTACCGCATCAATGAACAGGTGACTGTAAAAGGCTTGGCAATGAATTACGCCGGCAATCCCTCCGATGGTTCTAAAGTAACTTGGCGGGTGGTACGACGCACATGGACGCCGTGGTGGTGGTACAAATGCGGTGGCGGCTATTACAATGATGATATACAAGAAATTGCAGAAGGCACTGTTACCACAGGTGTGGATGGCAAATTCGATATTGTATTCAAAGCCATTCCTAGCGATCAACCGGAAGCACAATACCCGCCTGCATTCAACTACGAGATTTCAGCAGAAGTGACCGATCAAAGCGGTGAAACGCGTTCGGGCAATACTGACGTGAAAATTGGAAAAAACAGTGTACTGTTGAGCAATAGCCTAGAAACACAAACGATTTTGGATTCGCTTAAATCGGTGTCTTTGATTACCAATAATTTGGCTGACAAAAAGATTCCCACAAAAGGTAGCATTACCATCCAAAAATTGAGCGCGCCGGATCGTTTTTTCAAAATAAAATACCTCCCAGCCATTGATATTACGACGATTGATGAGGCGACATTTAGGAAAAACTTTCCAACATTCGCCTATAACGAGGAGAATGAACCTAAAAACTGGAAACCAGTTGGCGCAGCGTTGACTTATAGTTTTGATACAGGCAAATCGGATAAAATTGACCTAACGACTCAAAATATCGCACCCGGACACTATAAAGTGACGATGGAGGCCAAAGACAGTTATGGTGCCACAGTCACTTCCGAAAAAACAGTAGAAGTGCGCAAGAGTAACCTCGATTTCCGTGGTGCTGCTCATACGGCAAAAAAAGAAATACTACATCCCGGCGAAAACGCTACTATTACGGTTGGCACTTCTTTTCCAAATTTGCACACATTGGTGGTCAATAATCGCGCATTTCAGCCCGTAGAAACGGCTTGGCATAGCATTACTTCCAATAAAACCTTGGAATTTCCCGTTCGCGAGGCAGACCGCGGCGGTATGACGACGCATTGGATAGCGGTATATGACAACCGCGTTTATGCAGGCACTACGATTTGGCAAGTACCATTCGACAATAAAAAACTCGATATTAAATTTGAAACGTTCCGCGACAAGATGCTGCCAGGAGGTAAAGAAGAATGGCGTTTACGGATCATGGGGCCTAATAAAGAAAAAGTAGCCGCTGAATTGGCCGCTTCCATGTATGATGCTTCTTTGGATCAATTTTCGGCATTTCAATGGGCATTTAGTCCGTTTTATGGCAATGCCGGATCACATCAGCCTTATGCTCAAGGTATAGGAGGTGTAAATGGTATGAATTATATCCCATATAACTATAACTATGGCATTCAATATCCTAACCGCAATTACCCTCAATTGAACTGGTATAATTTTCCGCTGTACGGCAATCGGGGTAGAATGAAGCGTTCGTTTGGTGATTATGGAGGTGCTCCTGTTATGGAAGATGTGGCACTTATGTCTGCTCCTGTTATGGCAACTGGAGGCAGTGCGCCAGAAGAAGGATCGAGAGATAATTATAAAAGACCTAATAGTGTGGGCTACTTATCAGATGACAATGAAAAATCGAACAAAGTGGCTGGAGGTATAGTTACCCCCCCGGCCCCTCTACCCGCCCAAATTCGTACCAACCTCAACGAAACCGTCTTCTTTTTCCCCGAACTACGCACCGATGCCAATGGCGATGTGTTGGTCAAATTCACCATGAATGAAGCACTTACAAAGTGGAAATTTCAGGTTTTTGCACATACCAAGGAGTTGCAATACGCCTTGGCCGAAAAATCAGTAGTAACGCAAAAAGATTTGATGATTACCGCTAATGCACCCCGCTTTTTCCGCGCCGGTGATGAACTGGAATTTGCCGCAAAAATCAGTAACCTCACAGACGCAGCCGCAACAGGTACGGCCAGTCTCGCTTTAATGGATGCTGCCACCCTAAAACCGCTAGAAAAGGAATTGGGATTGACCGCACCGGGTGTTACGTTCTCCGTTGGTGCCAAGCAATCCACGGTAGTCCGGTGGAAAATAACCATCCCCACCGATTTTACGGGCGCCGTCACTTGGCGCGTGTTTGCGGAAAGCAAAGCAGGCCGCGACGGAGAAGAAAGTACTGTGCCGGTAGTCACCAATCGAATGCTGGTCACCGAAAGTCTTCCAATGGCTTTGCGTGGCAACCAAGACAAGACTTTCCGTTTTGATGAGTGGAAACCATCAGCAACGCGTACTCCTATGTCTTATACGTTGGAATTTACGTCCAATCCGGCTTGGTATGCAGTACAATCACTCCCCTATTTGATGGAGTTTCCGCACGAATGCAGCGAGCAGGTATTTAGCCGCTTGTATGCCAACACACTAGCGAGTTCTATTACGGAAAAAATGCCGGCAATTCGCCGTATTTACGACCGTTGGAAAGGCACAAAAGCGTTGGAGTCTAATTTGAGCAAAAATCAAGAGTTGAAATACGCTTTATTGGAAGAATCGCCTTGGGTGCTGGACGCTCAAGATGAAGCCAAGCAAAAGCAACAAATTGGGCTTTTATTCGACCTCAATAAAATGGCCGACGAACGTACCCGCGCCATTAATACCTTGAGCGAACGACAATCTGAAAATGGTGGCTGGCCTTGGTTCCCTGGCGGACAAGAAAGTTGGGGCATTACACAGCATATTGTATGTGGCATGGCGCATTTAGAGCGCTTACAAGCGTTTAACTTACAAAATGATGCTACAGCCGCCAATATGATGGATCGCGCAATGGGCTTTTGCCAAGCCCAAGCCGATAAAAATTACGAGGAAATTAAAAAAAGGGTTGAAAAAGGCCAAGCCAAATGGGATGATGACCATTTGAGCAGCCTCGTTATTCAATACCTATATGCACGATCGTTTTCGAAGGTGGATAAACCGGATAAAATTTTTGCTTTTTATATAAATTTGATAGGAAAACATTGGACAAGTAAAAATTTATATGAACAAGGATTATTAGCCTTGGTGACATACCGCATCGGCGATAAAACATTGGCCGCAAGCATTGTAAAATCGTTGAAAGAACGTGCTATGGTCAAAGAGGAATTAGGGATGTATTGGCCCAATGATTGGGGTATGTATTGGTTCCAGTTGCCCGTAGAAACCCAAGCCATTATGATTGAGGTATTCCATGAAGTAGCAGCAGATCGTACCGCTGTGGATGATCTTAGGGTTTGGTTGCTCAAGAATAAGCAAACCAACCGTTGGGAAAGTACTAAAGCAACCGCTGAGGCCATTTACGCCTTGTTACTCACAGGTGACAACTGGCTGGAATCCACCAAAAACGTACAGGTGACATTGGGTGGACAAAAAATAAGCCCCAAGGAATACGAACCAGGCAGCGGCTATTTTAAACAAACCTGGAGCGGCAGTGAGATGAAGCCATCTTGGTCGGAGGTAAGCGTTAAAAACCCGAACAATACGATTGTCTGGGGTGCTGCCTATCGCCAGTATTTTGATGATTTGGACAATATTACGACGTTCAAAAAAACAGGTTTGACCATCGTTCGTACGATTTTCAGGGAGCGCAATTCAGCAAAAGGCCCAATGTTAGAGCCCATAAAAGAAGGCGATAAAATTCAAGTAGGCGACCAAGTAAAGGTGCGTATTGAAATCCGTTCGGACAGGCAGATGGAATTTGTGCATTTGAAGGATATGCGCCCGTCGGGTTGCGAACCCAAAAATGTATTAAGTGGCTACCGGTACCAAGGCGGTTTGGGTTATTACGAAAGTACCCGCGATTTGGCGACGCATTTCTTCATAGACTATCTACCGCGCGGAACATTCGTGTTAGAATATCCGTTGGTGGCTACCCACAAGGGCAATATGTCCTTTGGTATTTCGACGCTCCAATCCATGTATGCACCCGAATTTACCTCGCACTCTAATGGAATCAGAATAAAAATTGATTAATTAAGGTTTTATTTAGAAATTAAAATTCTTTTTTTAGTATTTTTTTAAGGCTCATTTTTTTTATAAAATATTTATAATCAAATATTTATAAAAAAATTGAGCCTTGTTTTTTACCGACAAATTGACATTTATGTATTTTTCCTGAAATGGCCTTCCCCTTACATTTGTATCATTAAATGTGGCTCTAATCCAAATTTTATTTACAAACTACTACTTATTCAAGGGTTATGGAAAATTCAAACAAAATTCAACTGCTTGCGCGTATGCCAATCTTGTCCGCTCTTCAACCAGCGGAGTTGGAGCAATTGGCAAATAGTACGCAACTGAAACGTGTCAACCGCTTCCACTTTATTTATATGCCCGATGAAAAGGCAGAATTCCTATATTTTCTTTTGAAAGGGAAGATTAAAATTGGCACATTCGCCTTGGATGGCCGCGAAGTAATTAAGGAGATCCTTCAGCCAGAGCAACCATTTGGTGACATGGCCATTGCTGGCGAAAAAAACCACAGTGATTTTGCTCAGGCCATGGGAGATGAAGTAGAAATTTTGACAGTTAGAATGTCCGATTTCTTACACCTGATGCAAGTCAATTCTAACCTGATGTTCTCTTGTTTACAACACCTCAACCAACGCTTGATGCGTGTGGAAGACCGTCTCGCATCATTAGTATTAAAAGATGCTCGTGAACGTATCATCGAATTTTTGATTGATACAGCAGGGCGAGAAGGGCGTAAAGTAGGTTATGAAACATTGGTTAAGCACCAGTTGACGCAGCAGGAAATTGCTAACTTGACGGGTACTAGCCGCCAAACAGTAACTTCTGTGCTCAATGATTTGCGTAAATCAAATTTGATTTATTTTAATCGAAACAGTATTTTAATCCGCGACCTTCAAAATTTAAGTTAAACACAAGGAAATGCAACATCGGAATGCGCCACAATTCCGATGTTGCATGAACTTTGTTAAAAATTTCGGCTCTAAATCCAACTTTTTCTTCGTACTTTACGTCATTCCTTCAACGTACTAACCTTCTCAACAAAACGCTCCTATGGCTCCTTACAATTATCCCGTTCATCCTTCGTACCAACAAATATGGTATTATAGTCCTACGCATATTATTCACCACCAGACTACCATACCAATACGCTTGTACTTTACGCTTTTTCAAAGGCACGCTTATCAAAGTGCAAATACAACAACATCTGTCAAAAACTAAAAAGCGCTTAAAAACTATTTCTCATTTGCACTTTATACACCGTTTGCCTGCCCGCCACAGTGCCTGAAGTAACGGCCTTTTGCAAATAAGTGGTCTCTACCCTACCCTCCAAACGCCAGTTCTTTTGAATGCGCCAAGTCAGGTTGAGGTAATAACGGCTGCCCCTTCCCGCAAATCCTGGAATAGAAACTGCCGAAAACAAATCGTTTTCAAAAGAAAAAACGCGGGTATCAAAGTTTTCAGTATCAAAAACAGCATATCGAACAGCGCCAGATACTGGAAAACCTTTGGGTTTACATACCGCTTCTTGGTAAGCCAAAAATCCTGCGGAACGAGCGTTATTGCCTTCTGTAAAAAATATCCACTCCACCCGACTGCGCAATTCTAAACCTGGCCCTACTTTGTATCCCGTATGTAAGCGAATACGTTCGCGTTTGTTGTTAACGAGGCCATTTTCGGGGCTTGCAGCATTGCGTTCTTTGGTTTCTGTTTGGCCAATCATATAAGCCTGGAACGTTTTGTTCGGCTGCCAAAGCACACGCACTAAGTATTCTTGGCCATGCGAAGGCCCATCCACGCCAAAGCGCAACCAAGGATGCCGCCAAAGATCGGCATAAGCATTTATTTTCCAAGGCTTTGAAGGCCGAATTTCAATACCCGTGTAGAGTCCTTGTTCATTGGCAGCCCCTGAAGAAACCTCTGCAAATGGTGCTGCATAAACGGATTGGTAACGAGGATCAAAATAACGGTGTACCAAACCTAACGAAACGCGACGATCGGCACCGATCAGAAGTCCATTGAGCAAGGCAAATCCACCATTATCACTTCGTGCATTTTCGCCAAAAATCAAATAATTCCGCCAACGCGTTTGATGATCAATACTGAATCCAGTCAGTTGTTTGCCACGAAAAGTATAAAGCCGATAAGGTTGTTCTATCGGTTCAAAAGGACGATCATACAGCAAGTGCAGCGCATTAATACTCACTTGGCCTGCTTTGTGCAAATAAGTCACCGTAGCACCGCCCAATATCTCATGGATCTTGCGTTCGTTCTCAATTTCACTAGGTGTTCGGTGCAAACCTGATGTGATAAATGAGGTAAACTTTACTTCATCTGCAAATGCATCTACAGTATCTACATTAGCATCGCGCCTACGATAGGAGGCAAATGTATTGACCTCAAAATGCTTAGACAATCGGAAAGTAGCACCAACGCCACGTAGAAAAAAGGCTTCACCAAAAGCACTGTACGCCCCTAGTTTCTTCGCACCACGCAACAATGTTACCGATTCCGCCGATTTGCCGGGTGAAAAACCTGTTTGGAGTAGCATTCCTTGTCCCATTCTAGCGGTATAATCGCCGATGGCAAGACTTTTTAAGAATTTCCCAGCGGTATTGTTCAAAAACAAGTGCGCACTGTAAAAATCAAATCCTTTTTTATTGCTTTTTTTAAAAAATGCTTCGCCTGCATCGTTTTCTGCCGTAAATCCAAAACGCAATCTATTGTCAAAATTATGGCGATAACGGATAGCAAAAGCATTAGC
>JAAFHO010000005.1 GCA_013297575.1 Chitinophagales bacterium | reverse complement strand
ACTGTTGCCACGCCTAGTGTGTAAATTCCCTTACCTTTGTGCCTAATATTAGGAAAACAGCAGATAATATTTGGTTGTTAGTGCATTTTTATTTATTATTCAGAATAGAATTGCACCAATTCATTGAATTTATACAACCATTCGTCGGTTTATTGCCCATTATATACAACTTTTTAACAAAAATTTCGTCTAACGCAACACTATTATTGTTGCTCTAAATAGAGCAAAATTCAAATAACGGATCAAAAATATGATATTTAGTCAACAAACCCAATTTTCCAAAGGGGTACTTATCTTCTCCCTACTGCTCGTCGGCCTCCAGTTATCGGCCCAACGCGACAAATATTTTATCAGCGGTCGCGTTGTTGATGCTTCCAACAACGAACCCATCCCTTATGCAACAGTAGGTGCGCCGGGCACGAGTTTTGGTACCCGCACCGATGACGAAGGCATTTACCGTCTGCCTACCAATGTCAAAATTAAAGAACTAAGGTTTCTTTGTGTAGGCTACAAGGCCATTACGATACCCGTCACCAGCGACTCTTTGAGGATTACCTTGGATATTGCACTGGAACCCCAAACAGAGGCACTCAAAGAAGTCATCATCAAACCCAAAAAATACCGCAACAAAAACAATCCTACGGTGGCACTCATCAATTTGGTGGTGGACAACCGCGAAAAAAATCGGGTCGAAAACATCAGTACCTTCAAAGAGGAACAGTACGAAAAGATAATGATGGGTATCACTAACCTATCTGAAAAAACCAAAAATCGCAAATCCCTCAAATCTTGGAAATTTGTGATGGATAATGTGGACACCACTAAACTTAAAGGAGCGGGTATTATTCCGGCTTACCTACAAGAAAATGTTCAGGATTTTTATAGTAAAAATGATCCAAAACGCAATAAAATTCGCGTAAAAGGCACACAACAGGTCATTTTTCCGCTCATGGATCAAGATGGTATCGACCGATATGTGCGTTATTTGTACCAGGACGTGAATATATACGACAATTATGTTGTATTGCTCACCGATCACTTTTTAAGCCCAATTGCAAATAACGCACCGCTGTTTTACCGCTATTACCCCGTAGATACCACCGTCGAAAATGGTAGCAAAATTGTGCGCCTTCAATTTTTTCCGCGCAACAAAACAGACATGCTCCTGCAAGGTGAGCTTTATGTGGCCTTAGATAGTACGTATCCGGTAACTAAAATCACATTTACCGTAAATCCTAATATCAACCTCAACTGGGCGCGTTACCTCGATGTGACACAAGAGTTTCAAAAAATGCCGAATGGCAAATGGGTACTTTACGAAGAAACCCTCGATATTGACCTCGGTATTACCAAACGCAGCTTGGGCGTGTATGGACAACGCTACCTTTCGCACCGCAATCCACAAGTAGGTATTCCGCTGGCTGATAGCCTTTTTCAAGGGATTGGTGATAGGGTCGTATTGGCAGGTGCGGTGAAGAAAGATACCTCCTATTGGAGCCAAACGCGCCATGTAAATCTGACAAAAGTAGAGGCCGCCACCTACAATAATATTGATAGTTTACAAAAAACCCGCTTATTTACAAAGGTGAGTAAAACCGTCACTACCCTTGTATTGGGGTATTATAAGCCCAAAAACGGCGGACTTGAAATAGGTCGTATCAATTCGTTTTATTCTTTCAACGACGTGGAAGGCGATCGTTTGCGTTTTGGGGGCCGTACCAATCCAAAATTTAGTAAAAAATATAATTTTGAAGGTTTTGGGGCTTATGGATTAAAAGATAAGCGCTGGAAATACGGTGTTGCGGCTAATATATCACTGGCCAAAGACCGTTCGTACAATAATTTTCCGTACAATATGATTCGCGTCAATTACCAACAGGATTTGACCATTCCGGGCGCGATACAGAATGGCCCATTTGCTACCAATAACCTCTTTACTTCGTTTACCCGTGCCAGCAACGACCGTTTCTTTTTCCAGAAAAAACTCGTGTTGCAATATGAAAAGGAATACCGCAACAATTTTTCATACATGATTGGTTTTGAGCACCGCGATCTTACTCCTCAGGGTAGCCTCCGGTTTGTTTCTACCGAAGATGCATTACCTACCGAAAATCCTATTATTACCGCTAAACCATTTATTCAGGTGCGTTATGCGCCCGGTGAAGAGTTTTATCAAAACATGAACGGTTGGCGGCAACGAATTCGTTTCAATTTTATAGGGACGGCTAAGTATTCGCGTGGCGTATCGGGCATATTGGGAAGCGAGTACAATTTTGACGAAGTGATCCTTACCGCTTATAAGTTTTCGAATACCTATCCGCTCGGTTATAATTATTGCTTCTTGGAAGCCGGTGGTATTTTTGGCAAAGTACCTTATCCATTGTTGGCAGTACACCGTGGTAACCAATCCATTACGTACCGATTTATGGCCTATAACATGATGAATTTTATGGAATTTGTGAGCGATAGGTATGTAGCCCTCAATATGGAACAGTCGTTTTATGGCTTTTTTACCAATAAAATTCCTTTGGTAAAAAAACTCAAACTCCGCGAAATTGCCACCGTAAAGGTCCTTTATGGTCAGGTAAGCAAACAAAATCAGCCAACGGAAGGGTCTGGATTGTACAAATTCCCGACTTACGCCGATGGCCGCGCATTGACTTATACGCTGGAAGGAAAACCTTATGTTGAAGCGAGTATTGGAATAAGTAATATATTCAAAGTGATCCGATTGGAATTGGTGCGCCGATTTACTTATTTGGACCATCCACAAACAGCTAAATACGGTATTCGGATTTCTGGGCAAATGCAGTTCTAACCAATAAGCATGTCCATTCAGCAAGCATTGTCCATTTTGCTCAAAACCGAGATCGTTTTGGTGCAAACACTCAAATCCGTTGATATTGTGGTGCTAAAAGTGGAAAATGCGCGTGGACAGGCTTGGGTTGTCAAACTTTACCCATTCCACAAATCGGAATCTGTCCGTAAAATCGCTGAAATTGGCACTTATTTGCAACGGGTAAATGAACGTTTCCCCGAACTCCAATTGCAGTCGAATACCAATGATGGCGGCATTTTATTTGATTATGGACTGGCGCGCAGTACCGGGAGTGATCTTCGTTGGGCGATGGTTTATCCGTGGATCAGTCATCTTCCAGAGCAACCGATCACAGTGGAATTGTGTGCACAAATGGGTCGCGTAATGGCGAAATTGCACCAGGTTTCGCGTGATTTTGATCGAAAACTGCCTTTAACTCAAATTGACCACCATCTAATTGCTGCAATTGGGCCATTGGCGCGAGCGCATCCGCTATTTCAAGGATTAAAGGAGGCCACTCAAACCAATTTTCAATCAAATCTCCTACAACTCTGTGCAACCATGCAAGCCATCGGCTATGCTACCGAAGATTATGGACTTATCCATAGTGATTTGCATTGGGGAAATTGGCTACAAACCACCCAAGGCTTAGTACCCATTGATTTTGATGAAACTGCTTATGGGCATTATTTACTGGATTTGGCCGTAGTATGCAATGAAATACAAGCCATATTGCCTCCTGATGAACAACAGGAGGGGGAACGCGCTTTATGGGCGGGCTATAAAGCACAAAACAAGCACATACCCAGCCATTGGAGCGCGTATTGGCCAGCATTTAAAAAAATAGGTGCGGCGTTGTATTTGAATTGGGCTTTTGCGCCGGATAATGCAGCGGTATTAGAGGTGGAAAAGGTGCGGAATACGGCGGTGCGGTGCGTTGAATTAGTGGCGACCCCCTAACCCCCAGCCGGCCAATGTGCTACGGTTAATTCTGTGCTTTTAGGGCCTTACCAGTTTTTTCAAAAGTATGCATAAATCTCTGTGTTTTATAGAGCACGTCAAGTTTTATGACTGCTAATATTTCATCTTTTTTTTGATTGAGTGATACAACATTTAGATAAATGTAAATTTTGGCGAAAGTCCCAATATTTTTTCGGAATTTTGCGCCGCTCAAACGAATGCCTCTAATCTTCTTTTATTGTAACGGAAGAATTATGAATGATTGTTCATAATCTTTTATTACCCTAACGCTATTTTACGTATATTATATAATTTCATGGAAAAACTCAAGCAAATCGCTCCCGCAACTGGGAAACTTGGTATTTTGACACCCGGTTTGGGCGCCGTTGCCACCACATTTATTGCAGGTGTTATTGCCTCCCGTAATGGGTTAGGACAACCTATTGGATCCCTTACCCAAATGGGGCGTATTCGTGTGGGTAAACGCACCGAACACCGTCAGCCGTTAATTAAGGAATTTGTACCGCTTTACGCACTAGATCAGGTGGTTTTTGGTGGTTGGGATATCTTTGATGATAACGTATATCAAGCCGCTTCCCATGCCAAGGTATTGGATCAGTCGTTGCTGGATGCACTCAAGCCGGAGTTGGAGCAAATTAAGCCTATGTCGGCCGTATTTGATAGCAGTTATATCCGCAATATCACTGGCCCAAATATTAAAAAAGGAGCCTCTAAAATGGATTTGGCAGAGCAACTAATGGCCGATATCCAAGATTTTAAAACCAAAAATGATTGCGAACGCTTAGTTATCGTATGGTGTGCTTCCACGGAAGCCTATATTGAATCGAGCGCAGTACACGCTACATTGGCGAGTTTTGAGCAGGGTTTGCGCGATAGTGCACAAGAAATTGCACCATCGCAAATCTACGCTTACGCAGCACTCAAATCTGGTGTGCCATTTGCTAATGGTGCTCCTAACCTTACTTGCGACATACCTGCTATGGTAGAATTGTCGCAAAAAACCAAAGTGGCCATTAGTGGTAAGGATTTCAAAACAGGTCAAACCCTGATGAAAACCGTTGTAGCACCGGGTCTTAATGCACGCGCATTGGGCGTACGTGGCTGGTTCAGTACCAATATCTTGGGCAACCGCGATGGCGAAGTACTGGATGCTCCCGAAAATTTCAGGACTAAAGAGGTCTCTAAAGGCAATGTGTTGGACGGTATTTTTAACGCTGAATTACAGCCTGAACTCTATGGCGAACTCTACCATAAGATCAGGATCAACTATTATCCGCCACATGGCGACAATAAAGAAAGTTGGGACAATATTGATATTTTTGGTTGGTTGGGCTACCACATGCAGATCAAGATCAATTTCTTGTGCCGCGATAGTATCCTTGCCGCACCTATTGTATTGGACTTGGCTTTGTTGATGGATTTGTCCCAACGCGCTGGTCTGTACGGCATTCAGGAATGGTTGTCCTTTTATTACAAAGCACCACAAACAATGCCTGGCCTGCCGGCAGAGCATGATATATTCAAACAATTGAGTAAGTTGGAGAACACGCTCCGCTACCTCATGGGTGAAGATTTAATTACGCACTTGGGGCAGGACTACTACGAAGAATTCAATGAGCAATTCGATAAAAACATGGAAAATCCTACTTAGTGGATTTGGTTCAGGATGGCTACCATTAGCACCCGGAACATGGGGCGCTGCGGTAGCCATCCTGATGGTTTGGCCCTTAGTAGCCTTACCAACAATATGGATTACCCCTATTTTGACGGTGTTGATTTTGATCTTTTTATGGATAGGCGTAAAAGGATCCAATTTGGTAGAAGCCGAATGGGGCGATGATCCAAAGCAGACTGTGATAGATGAGATGATTGGTGTGTGGATTGCAATTTTGGGTATGCCACTCACTTGGCCTTGGTTATTAGGCGGTTTTGTACTGTTTCGTTTTTTTGATATTGCCAAGCCATTGGGTATTCGTCAATTAGAAGCCATCAAAGGAGGTTGGGGTATTATGCTTGATGATGTGCTGGCGGGTGTTTATGCTAATCTTGTTTTACAAGTCGTTATTTTGATTATCCATGCTTAAAGGAGTTCGACTCAAGATCAAAGCGTATGCAATCGTCTTAAAATACGCGCTAAATTCGTTGGCGGCTACCGCTATGGATTTTACCACGTATCATTTTTTGGTGGATCGATTTGGTGTAGAGGTGGTAGTATCCACGTTTTTGGGAAATGCGATGGGGGCGGTTATTTCGTATTCAATGTTGCGGCTTTGGGTTTTCAAAGATGCTTCTGGGCGGCAAACAAGTCAACAGATCGGTAAATTTATCGCCGGTGTAGTGATGATTACGATAACCAATATGATTTTTGTCTCCATGCTTCATTATTTTTTTGCATGGTCTGCCTGGCCTGCGCGTATTGCATCAGCTATTGGAGCTTGGTTATTGGGTTATTGGTTCAATCGAAAAATTGTGTTTACGCGTTCCTAAATAAGATGTTCAATTTTCGTAAAATCTCATGGGACATTAGGGGAAAGGTGTATCCATCCATAGACTTGTTGCGGCGGGAGCGTCTGAGGCATAAAATTAGAGATTTTTTGACTGATTGAGACTCATTTTGTAGTTCGTAGCAGCGTTACGGATTACAAAATAGCCGAAAAACAGGCGAAAAAGATCAATTTTTGACCAGACAGTCTTTCGGCGCAACAAGTCTAATATATAAAAGTGCAATCGGGTAGCCGAACGCAATCGAAATAATCGAATAAATCAACTTATGGCTAACTTTCTAAAAGATTTCGGACAACCCTTGGTCTATCGCGTGATACAGCCGTTCATTGGGCTTTTGACACGTATGGGTATTACCCCGAACGCCATTACAATGATTGGCTTTTTTTTAAACATTGTAGCGGCTACGATATTTATTTGGGGAGCCATCACATTGCCCAGAGACCTACGCGTAGTAGGTTGGGGTGGTGCAACGATCCTCTTTGCTGGTCTATTCGATATGATTGATGGAAGGCTGGCACGCGTGAGTGGCCAAGAGAGTAAATATGGAGCGTTGTTTGATTCCGTCATTGATCGGTATAGTGAATTGGTTATGTTTTTGGGTATTTGCTACTATTTGGTCTATGAGCACTATCCAATCAGTGCATTATTTGCCTTTATCGCCATGATTGGCTCTATTATGGTTTCGTACGTGCGCGCCCGCGCCGAAGGATTGGGTGTTGAGTGCAAAGGAGGTTTAATGCAACGCCCCGAACGTGTATTGACGATTGGTATTTCTGCTATTTTCTGTGCTATTTTGCGTAATTATTTAGCCCCTTACCATTATACGCCCGAAGGTTGGGCATTTCCTCTTATTGAAAGTATCAGTGTTTTTACATTTCCCATCTTTATTATGGCTATATTGACCAATATGACCGCAATGCAAAGGATGCGAGATTCAAAACAAGCACTGAATGGCCGATAGCCGTCATTTTTTACCTTAAAAAGGACTTCATCAATACTAAATTATGGATCAAGCACAACAAAAACGGCTACTATATGTATTGCTAGTGAGTATCCCCTACTTTTTGTGGTGTGTTTACTTAGTAGGGATGCGGCCGGAGCATTATGTGATGTATATCGCTGTGGTAAGCTGCTATTTGGCCACCCATAAAACCCGTATTTGGGTATATAATTTTGCCGGACTTATCCTGTACTGGGTTGTATATGATTCTTTGAGGATTTGCCCCAATTATAAGATTAATCCAGTACATATTGCCGAACCATATCTCTTTGATAAACAATGGTTTGGTATTACTACAGAGGCAGGTCGACAAACCTTAAATGAGTTTTTTGCAGCACGTACCACGACGGCACTAGATATTATAACAGCACTGTTTTACTTATCGTGGCTACCTGTCCCGATCATATTTGGCACATGGCTGATATTCAGGGATAAGATTTTATTTCGCCAGTTTATGTATGGATTTTTATGTACCAATTTGATAGGATTTGTGCTGTACTACCTGTAT
The DNA here is from genome assembly GCA_013297575.1 of Chitinophagales bacterium. GTDB lineage: Bacteria > Bacteroidota > Bacteroidia > Chitinophagales > Saprospiraceae > M3007. The sequence continues at coordinate 22,655 of JAAFHO010000005.1, read as the reverse complement.
CCTGCTGCTCCACCGTGGTATGTAGAACTCAACGGGTTTGTATTTAATCCCGATACTGCGCGGAATGCGGCAGGTTTGGAACATTTTGATCAATTGATTGGAAAACCCTTTTTCCACAATATGTACCAACGCAATTCCAATGTATTTGCCGCTATCCCCTCCCTGCACTCGGCTTATCCACTCATTACATTGTTCTATGCTAGACAAGTGCCACAACGGTGGCCAACGGTACTTTTTATATTTTTATCGCTTGGAATATGGTTTTCTGCTGTATATTTGAGGCATCATTATGTCATTGATGTAATCTTGGGTATTTTAACCGCTATAGCAGGTTACATCCTTGCACGATGGGTGTTTAGTTTAATCCAATCTAATAAATAATTTTTTCCGATTTTAATATGAAACACTTTCACATTCTTATTGTAGGGATTTTTTGCTTAATTACTATTGGTATAAAAGCACAAGGCATCACCATCAATAACTGTACTGAATTTCCAGTTTGTATGCCATTTAACAGTTGTACATCCGCTACTGCCTCTATTTGGTTGGATGCGAGTACGACTTGTTTTAACCAAAATGTCAATTTTACCTATAAAGTGGATTTTGGCAACAATGGCACTTTTGAGATACAAGATATGGGCGATACCGTTACCCAAAACTTCCCAATTGGGCTAAGTCGAATTTCTTGGCGGGCTACCTCCAACTGTGGTCATGTAGCCACTTGCAATCAGGTCATCTCCGTAAAAGATTGTCAGGCACCTAATCTGATTTGCCGCAATGGTATTACCCAAAGTTTAGACAACAATTGCTCCATGACTGTAAGTGCACAACAGTTTGTACTTACTGCTACGGATAATTGTACGCCTTCCAACCAATTGGTGTATGGACTTCGCAAAGCAGGGATGGGTACCGGATTCCCTCCGCACGATACTGTTAGTTATCATCTTTGCGATAATGGTACCAATATTGTGGAAATGTGGATAAAAGATGCTGTTGGCAATATCAATCAATGCGCCAATTATGTGCTGGTACAGGATAATTCCAATTTTTGCCCGTGCATACAGACTACGGATTTGACGATTAAAGGTTGCGCACGCACTTCTACCAATACTAAATTAAATACTTACCGAGTACATGCCTTAGTTCAAGGATCGGGTACCGGTGTTGCCAATGTTAATAAACAAGAAGTAGTAACTTCACTGGATTCCTGTTTTACTATGCCCATTTCAGGGCTTCCCGCAGGTCTTAATGGTACTGTTCGTCTTAGAGCAGCACGTACAGACGTACTCACCAACGGCGTAACGGCTTACGATTTGGTGCTGATTAGTCGGCATATCCTTAATTTGGAGCCAATGACTACGATCTATCAAGTACTGGCCGCTGATGTGAACCGTTCGCAAACAGTGACTACTTTTGACATTGTGGAGATACGTAAAACAATTTTGGGTACAAAAGATACTTTCCCCGCAGTGCCTGCTTGGCAATTTATACGCCCTGTTGCAGATCCTTCCCAGTTGATCAATTTTGCAGCGGTGAAAGATACATTTATGGTACCATTAAACAACTTAAGCGGCGTGGTGACCAGAAGTGGTTTCAACTGGATTGGTATTAAATCCGCTGATATTGACCGAACAGCATCGCTTACAGGCGAAATATTGGAAGAACGCAATGGCCCTACACTTTTGATGACAACCAAAGATCGCTGGATAAATGCTGGCGAGCAAGTAACTGTACCCATTGCTCTTTCTGAATCGGTCGATCTTACCGCTTGGCAATTGGCCATTCAGCCTCGGAACTCAGCCACTATTACTGGGGTAGAAGGACTGCCAGAGGAGGCGTATGCGCTACAGCCCAACGGAGGCGTGCGTATGCTTTGGATGGACGATAACCTCGGTGTCATGCGTGCGTATCATGCGGGTGAGCACATTGCCCAAATCACTCTGAAAGCACAACAAGCAGGATGGCTGTCACAATTACTAGAAAGCGACCCGAATGCACCAGTTGAAGCGATTACAAGCGCAGTACAAGTGCGTCCTGTGGCATTCCAATTTGCACCAGTAACACAGGACGAAAATGCCACTACGGTATATCAGCCTTATCCCAATCCATTTAGTGGGCAATTGGCGTGGCCATTGCTGTTAGATAAAGACGAAACCGTTCGTTTACAAGTATTTGATGCCGCAGGACGAGCAATATATGAAGAAAACCGTTCTTTCCAGGCTGGTTACCAAGTATTTAATGTTGACTTAAGCACGACCACTCGGGGTTCGTACAGTTGGCGTTTGATTGCTGGAGCAACCGTCGCTACAGGGAAGACGGTGCGACATTAAAAAATTACATGAAAAAAATTATTACAGAGGGTATTTGTACCTTTTTTCTAATGTTGTCTATCTTAATGGCGAGTGGTGTATTGTCACCACTCGCTGTTGGTTTTTTATTGATGGCATTAACGTATAGCGGTATGCGTATTTCAGGTGCGCACTACAATCCCGCCATTACTTTTATAATGCTGCTACAAAACAAGATTACCCGCGACGAATTTCCGTTGTATGTGGTAGCCCAGGTAGTAGGAGCAGCATTTGCCGCTGCAATTAGTGGGTTTTTATTGACTGCCGTAGCCGGTATGGATATGAGTATGCGCACTAATCATACGATGGCGGCTTTGGTAGCAGAGTTTGTAGGTGCTTTTGCGTTGGCCTATGTTTTTCTGAATGTTACATTACCTGCAAGAGCGGCAGGTAATATGTACTATGGAGCAGCTATTGGCCTTATGGTAACAGCCCTGTCTGTTACGTTGGGAGAAGTATCCGGTGCGGTGTTTAATCCTGCTGTCGCGTTGGGTATGGCTATTTCGGGCAAAATTGCTTGGGGTGATGTTTGGTTGTATGTAGTAGCCACATTTTTGGGTGCGGGCGCGGCGAGTACAGTATTTACACTATTGGAAGCGCAAGAAGACTAAGTTATGCATACAAAGCCCTATGTAGGTTATTTATTATTTTCCCTCTTTTTCGTAGGCATAGTTGCGTTTAATGGGCTATTGGATCGGAATGTGTTTGGTGCATTATTAGCGGGTTATAGCCTGCTTTTTGTCCTCTATTTGGGTATCTTGCGCACGGTGCAGTCATCCGTTTTTTCGCCACAATCTATTCTTATCGCAGGTATTACCATCCGTATTGCTTTATTGTTTGGATTGCCTCGTTTGTCCGACGATTGTTATAGGTTTCTTTGGGATGGGCACTTATGGAACCACGGTATTCACCCATTTGCTCATACGCCGAGGTATATTATGGCGCATTTTCAAGTGCCTGGGATAGATGCAAAATGGCTATCCTTGCTCAATTCGCCAGATTATCATACGATTTATCCACCCACTGGTCAGTTCTTTTTTAGAATAGCCGCTTGGATTGCTCAGGGCAATTTGCCAGTGGGCGTTTTTTGTTTAAAGGTATTTCTTTTACTCGGTGAAGTATTTAGTTTATGGATTTTATACCGATGGTTACAACAAACGGCTGCCCAAGAATGTAATTTTGGACTTGCGCTCTATGCATTTAACCCATTATTGCTGTTGGAAACGATAGGGAATTGTCATTTTGAAGGAATGATGATGGGTTTTGTAATGTTGGGTATGTATTACTTGTGGCAGGGAAAAACAATTTTTTCAGGTATGTCTTGGGCGGCAGGTGTAGCCGTAAAGTTATTGCCATTGCTGTTGGTTCCCGTTGCTATAGGCTGGCTAGGCATACGACGAGGGATGCTGTTTATAGTTGTATTTGGTGTATCCCTTGTGGTGATGTTTGCGCCTTTGGCCGATTGGGAAGTATTGCGAAATATGGGTGGCAGCCTACAGTTGTATTTTCAGAAATTTGAATTTAATGCGTCTGTTTATTATGTACTTGCGCATATTTCACCTTGGTTTACAGGTTGGTATGAGGGGAGGAATATTAGTCCAGCACTGGCTTTTTATACGGTAGTGGCTGCTTTTTATTTTGGTTGGAAATTGTGGAAAAACCCTATTAAACAACCGATTGACCTACAAAAATCCTTATTATTTATCTCGACTATTTATTTATTCAATGCAACTACGGTACATCCGTGGTATATTTTGGTACCTTTTGTGTGCAGTATTGGCACGGGGTATTGGTTTCCTCTTGTGTGGACTTACACGGCGTTTTTTTCTTATAGTCATTATATTGGCGGCGGAAGAGCAGAGCAATGGGGCTGGATTGCCGCAGAGTACTTGTTGGTATTATTAGTAATAGGGTTAGAATTGTTTGGTACTAAACGCTTTTATATAAAACCGTATTCATCATAAACCCAATAGCGGCATTGCCATATATTCAAGATAACCGCATTACTTTTGGCTTTATACGCGAACTGCTTTCCATATAACCATGGATAATGCGCGGTGCCTCAGGATCATGTCCTGTAGTAGTCACAGGTGATTCAAGTATCTCTTCGGTCGTCATTATAGTGATATCATCAGCGATAAAAGCATACCCGCGATACTGTCCGTTTTCCACCACAACAATCGCTTTTTCTCCTGGTGTACGCCCTTTCTCCATAATGATATATGTCCCAGTCAATCTTCGTCGCGCTTGGGTAAGTGCCAGATCAACCCGCTCATTGTACGCCTCTACTGTTTCCTCTTTTACACAAGCACCTCTACATTGCTTAATATTATAATAAAAACAGGCTTGCTCTCCAAAATCTAGGTTACACAACCTGCTACATAGCTCGAATTGCCGGCGAATACTTTCCAAATGATTTTTGGCATGGTCTAATTTTGGATAATCCGCTACCAGTTCTAGTTCTTTGTTTTTGGTCGATGCACGTTTACCCACCGCCAAGCATCGATATCCGCGTTGGTCGGTATAAGTATAAATCGCGCCTGTATAGTTTTTAATACGTTGTGCACGGTTGATACGCGGCTGAATGCGCTTGATTTCGCTACTTTCAAGCAAAAGTGCTACCAACTCACTACCCGTAATTTCAAAACTAAAATCAGCAACACCTGTCCGCATTTTTTCGCCTTTTGGTGTTTGATCGGCAAAGTGTTCCATTAATCGTTTCCTAATATTGAGGCTTTTGCCGACATAAATCACATTCTTGTCTTCATCATAAAGGTAATAAACACCACAGGCATCAGGTGCCTCATTCAATCGCTCCATCGTTATTGACTGTGGCAACTTAGTGGCTTGGATACCTTGATTAATAAAGGATTTTAATCGCTCGCCGTTTTGTTCGGCCAATATCTTTTCAAAAATCTCTACCGTAGCCAAGGTATCGTCCAATGCGCGGTGGCTTTTATCGGCATGAATCCCGAAATGGCGTTTTAAATTACTTAGGCTATAACTATTTAATCCTGGAAAAGCTTTCCGCGACATACGCACGGTACAAAGTAATTTTCGTGAAAAAGGATAACCCAATCGAGCAAATTCTTCTTTAATAAAATTATAGTCAAATGTGGCATTATGTGCTACAAACACGGCATCTTCTGTCATTTCGACAATCTTTTTGGCCACTTCATAAAATTTGGGCGCATGAGCTACCATATCATTAGTGATACCTGTAAGCTGCGTAATATTCCAGGGAATGGGGCGTTCGGGATTGAGCAGGGTACTAAAAGTATCCACTACACGTTCCCCGTCGTGGCGTACGATAGCAATCTCGGTGATGCGCTCAAATTGTGCCGAACCACCTGTAGTTTCTACATCAATAATTGTAAACACCCTGCTCTTTTTTTTGATTTTTGATCAACGTTTCTTCATTGGGTGTAAAGGTAAAGTAATTTTTTAAAATTAACACAAAAAGTTCTTGTAAAAACACAAAAAGTTTTCATAAGAACAACCAACCATCCGCCTGAAAACTACGTTAACTATTATGAATCACTATTTTTCACATCATAACCATTCATTACTATGAAATTATCAAAATCATTACTCCAAGTTATTGCTGTCGCTGTTACTGTTGGCGTAGCAGGTAGTTCTTGTACCAAAATTGAGGAAAACTACCAAGAAAAGAAGACCGAAATAAAGGAAAAATGTAATATCCCTACAGAAAAAACAACCACTCCTGGTTTTGGTTGCGCTGCTTGCGGTATGGGATAACTTTAATACGCCATAAATCAAATTTATTCCTATTTTTGCCAATTCTTTTTGTCATACTTCCCCCCATTTTATCGCCGGTAGCAGCCCTACGGGCGGGAAATTTGGGGAAAGTATGACTTGGTAAGGTGCACTTTTATTTTTGGTATTTTACTTTGAGGTTTTACATAAAGTACAGTACCCAAGTGAGGCAAGATCGGCCATAGAAAAATTTATGCTGAGCCTGCCAAAGCGTTACTTTTTTTATGGCACAAAAAATCTATAATTGGGGCATCATTGGCCCAGGGAAAATAGCCCGAAAATTTGCAGATGGGTTGCAACTGTTGCCGAATGCACGATTGCACGCTGTGGCATCTACTGTACTCGAACGCGCGCAAGTATTTGCGGCCAATTACCAGTGTCCCAATGCTTTTGGGAGTTACCAAGCACTCATGGATTGCCCCGATCTGGATATTGTTTATATCGCTACACCACATGTGAAGCACTACGAGCATACTATGCTTTGCTTGAACCACGGTATTAAAGTAGTGTGCGAAAAGCCTTTTTCTATGAGTATGGCACAAACAAAGGCTATGGTGGATCTAGCACATGCAAAAAAGGTGTTTTTAATGGAAGCACTTTGGACGCTGTTTATGCCCTCTATGGAAGCAGCGGTGGCCATGGCAGCATCAGGTGTGGTGGGTGATATTCATTCTGCTAAAGCCGATTTTGGATTTTATACTCCTTATAATAAAACATCACGGTTGTTTGATCCTCAACTGGGCGGCGGCTCGCTACTGGATATTGGTATTTATCCAATACTCTTTTTTCAGCGTCTTTTTGGTAAACCCAGCTCCGAAAACATACAGGCAACTGCAGTATTTACCCGTGATGGTGTGGACGAATCCTGTGTTTTTACGTTTAAATACCCCGATAACCGACTCGCCTTTGGGCATAGTACCATTGCAGCGGATACGTCTATTGAGGCGATCATTTTTGGAACAAAAGGCAAAATTCATATCCATTCTCGGTTCCACCACGCGCAACAAGTGTCGGTATTTCGGTACGAAAACGGCCCGGAGCCAGAAGTACATCATTTCCCATACGAAGGATGGGGGTACCATTTTGAGGCAGCGCATGTCATGGATTGCCTAGATGCTGGCAAAACAGAAAGCGATGTGTTGCCTTTGTCCTTTACGTTGGAATTGGCCGAAACGTTAGCAACTGTTGCGGATAAAATTGGTTTGAAATACCCTGAGGAACTATTGAAACTTTAGGGCGTGTGTCTTTTATTTTGTCCACTGCAATGTTTCCACCAGCCGATTAATATCTTTTTTCATAAAAGCAATAACGGGAGCCAATGAATCAGGGCGGGATTGTGTACGGAAATAGAGTGATCCCCTTAAAAAATGACGCACAGAATCGGTGGCATAAAACTGATACGGGGAAGCGGCAGGGCCTTCTATGTTGTAGATCATTCCATATACTTTATGGTCTGCTTTTTGAAATTGTATTTCTTCGATAAAACTGGCCTTTACGTTGTGCTTGTTCACCATTTCAAAGGCATCTTTGACTAATCCATCAAAATGTGTTTTGCTATTGATCGGAAAATAGCTACAATGTATCGTAGCATTCAAAGACGGCACGGTAAGATTGAACCAACAATCGCTGCCTGCTTTTTGGTCAAAAAATGTAGAGTCTTTCTCGACAATCGAATAAACAGGCTGGTCAAATGTAAAACCGCAATAGTTGGCACCAAAAGGCTTATAGGCTTTGGTTGGATATACCACACGAGGATATGCATGCGGCTTCGGTACAGCAAGATCGTCTTCACAAGCAGTCAAACCAATGGTACAGCATAATACCAGTAGTAAAAGCAGGCGCAAAAAATGATTTAAACTATTATAATTCATTGTTTTATATATTTTAATGTGTGTGTTATGATACCGCAAATGCTTACTCCAAACCACAATTTATTTTAATCATGCGTGCTATATCGGGATCACGAACGAGCCGAAGGTAATTGTTTTTTGCATCAGGGCTATCATTTTGATGAATCATCGTGACAAGTGATTGCCAGTTTCGGTTCAATATAACCGCTTCGGCCAAACAACGGCTGTATTCGGCGTTTTTTTCGGGATGCAATAATTGGTCAATTTGAATAGCCTCTCGCATATATCCTTTGATCGTTGTGGTATCTGGTGCATAAAAATTGACCCGATGCACTATCGGGTTTTCCGGCAGGTATTGCCCCTTAAAAGTATGTTGATCCGCCAAAGCAAAACCGCTGGGGAGGTATATTTTTCCACCATCGGGATTTTCTACTTTTCCATTAAGGATGGTACTATCGGCGGCTTTAATTTTATAATAGGCAATAGGTCGGCCATTTTCTTCCAAAGTGACAAAAGTAACGGCACAAGGCAAACCTCTTTGTTGTAGTTGAAACACCTGATTTGGATTCAGCAAGCCTAGGATACTCCGTTCAGAGGTTGATGCTGTGATCCTTTTTTGCTTTTGGTATCGGTTGAAGACTAATAGAGCGGCCAGAAAAAGCAACATAATACCAATACCGATAGCAAACTGCTTACGCTCCATAAGCAGCACACTTTTGCGACGTTGGTTGAGGGGGGTATCAACGTCTTTGTTGATCTTAAACTCGTAACCAAACCACCCTCCTTTCTCGCGGACTAAATGCACTTCGCAGAGTTCCTCTTCGATAAAAAAAGAATAATAGGTGGTTTCTTTTACTGAAAAATCGACTTGAACGACCTTCAAGTCACAATAAATAAGAACGTGCCCGGTTTTGTTGCCGTGGTACATTCCAACGCGGTGGCTCTTGCCGGCGTTATCGAGATAGACCCAGTTCATTTGTGCCATTGATAGGTGCAAAGATAATCTCTATTACTCCAATTCAGCAATTTTATCTTTTAACCATTTTTTGGGCGTATTATAAGATGACGCTAATACACGCTCCTTGAACTCCGCCAGTGCTTTTTTATCTCCTGGCCTAATGGTGGTTAGTTTTTTTACTAAATTTAAGAAATTGTTGTACTCTTTTTGCAAATTTTTAGAAATCTGTTTGTTGCGGCGCAAGTAAATCTTAAAGCTATCAATCAAAGAATCAAGCGCCATATATTCGCCTTGTTCGTAATAGATTCGCAATAGAATTGTTTTAGCACCTAAGGCATAGGTGACATCTGTGTACTCAACGCTGCGTAGTACCTCCATCGCACGGTTATAATCTTTGAGGTGAGAGTATAAATTGGCCAAATTATAGGCATACGCATTTTCGCGAATAGCCGGAGGTAGGTACCAAGAGTACTCTTCAATAAATTGTTCAACCCATTTGTGCTCGCCTGCCCGCAAGCCCGTGGTGATAATATTTTTATAAATGCCTTCGGCCAATTGCCCATCTTCGATCAGGGCACCGCGCTTGACCATTATTTTAAATATTTCGTTGGCGCGGTTGTAATACTCCGATTTACCTTCATTGATCTTTAGCGCACAATAATTTTGTGCAATAAAACAGCACTCGCGGTAATCTGCTACCGATAAAGAATCTCCAATATCTTCCAGTTTTTGGAGTAATTCCACAAATAGCGACTCTTCAGCGGGATTTTGCAGTATATTGACTACTAATTTATACACCCCAACCATCGGAATAAGGTCAAAAGAGGTATTTTCAATATGTTCCCAAAATCCTGGTGGTAGCGGTAGCGATCGGTCGGTATTTCTAAACTGCCGATAAGAAAGCCACGCGACGTACATTTTTAGTTTTTGGGTGATGTAAAACGATTCCAGCGCATGATCGGCAGGCAGTAGTTTGGCCATATAGTCGGTAGCCGCCACCACACGGTAAGAGCGATTAAAAATATTCCAATAATATTGAAAAGTAAATAGGTAAAATTCTGTATCCAATATGGAAGTATCTTCGATATGCCGAGTAATTTGCCGTTCTACACCCGCCAAGTGCTTGTCGAGTCCTGCCGCCTCCAATGCTTTTTGCTCATTCAGCCATTGATCCGTAGGTATTTCGTTACGTTGTTCCATAGCGCGGAATCGGATGGCCAATTGGGTAAGATCGGAAGCCATTCTCCGCAAGTAGAGGTCATTGTAGGGTTTGGGGGCAAACAGTTTTTTCCAAACTTTTCCCTTGGTTAAATGCGCTAAATCATTTGGATTTTTTTTTAAAATCGCGTGACAAATATCAAACAACCTCAGTACGTCAGGTTCGTCGTTGAGGTACGGAGATTCGACAAATTTGCGCAATCGATTGAGTTCTATTTTACCAAAAGTGCGCAGGAGTGTAATGAGTTTGTCACTTAGGAGCGATTCCATAATAATTTAGTACATTCCCGTTCCCTGTTATTTGAAAATAATATAGTCACTAGGATTCACCGGGCGACCCTTGTACCACAATTCAAAGTGCAGGTGCGGACCGGAAGATGATTCTCCTGTATTTCCGATAATAGCAATAGCCTCGCCTGCTTTCACGCCACTACCTGCTTTTTTGAGCAATAAGGAATTGTGTTTATATAAAGTTACGACATTATTAGGGTGTTGTATAGCAATACTGTAGCCAGTTTCGACGGTATAACCAGCAAAAACGACCATGCCATCGGCAGCGGCTTTGATGGCAGTATTGCGGGGCGATGCTATATCTATGCCAAAATGATCTTTGAATGGGTCAAATTTAGCCGTTGTTTCGCCCGAAACAGGGGGCATAAAAAACAATTGCTCCAATGGAATATCGCGCAAAATAATACCACCGGCTACATTGGCCTCCGCGGAAGGCCTTACTCCTGTTATAGAACCCGAAGATACTGCACTGCGCAAAGCATCGTCTTCGGGGATACGTGCCCCGAGCCCCTCACCTATGCTATTTGTGTCTTTTTGAGCAGCATTTACACCTTGTTTTTCAACATCGGCCTTAGTGATGCCCGTCATATCGTTGTTCAACAGTTTGCGCATGTTCTCACTGTACAATCGTGTTGCCTCTATCTCTTTTTCTAATTCATTGGATTTGGATAAAAGAGCGGATACTTCTGCATCGCGAGTCATGTCGCCATATCCGGGGATATAACGTTTGAGTGGGGTATAAATAATTAATAAGGTTACTAATATTGCAGTACCTACAATCAGCGAACTGAGTATGGTATAAACATTTAAAGGGGTAAGTTTGAACGATGACACCTCTTCAAATGTCTCATCATTCATGACAACCAAGCGATATTTATCGCGCAGTTTCTCCGTCCATTTGCGGTCATCTTCCGGATTTCTACGGAAAAAACGAGCAAGGTTCTTGAAAGCAGCGAAGTATTTTTGCATTTTTTTTATTTTCGACCCGCAAAGATCGGAAATAAACCGGACAATTGGGTAATTTGGAACTCCTTAGTGTTAAGGGTACAAAGATTAAGCATATGCTACGCTTTGTGTGCTAAAAAACAAGCGAAGCGCCCAATCTACGTCTTTGTGAACTTTGCGCTCTTTTGTGGTAAGAATAAAGCATACGCTACGCTTGGTGTGCTAAAAAAACAAGCGAAGCGCCCAATCTACATCTTTGTGAACTTTGCGCTCTTTTGTGGTAAGAATAAAGCATACGCTACGCTTGGTGTGCTAAAAAAACAAGCGAAGCGCCCAATCTACATCTTTGTGAACTTTGCGCTCTTTTGTGGTAGAATAAGTTGTACGCTACGCTTTGTGTGCTAAAAAACAAGCGAAGCGCCCAATCTACGTCTTTGTCAACTTTGCGCTCTTTTGTGGTAGAATACAGTGTACGCCACGTTTAAGTATTTGGACACAATTAATTATGTCCAAATACTTACTGAAGATAGACTAAATTTTCGAGTTTACAATATCCAAAATGGTCTTTTCCAACGCATCTGCTTTAGCAATGAGGTCATATCCTTCGGCCAGTACTTTTTCCGCATAATCGCGGTCGTCCAAGCCCGATGCATTAATTTTTACATTCAGAAATGCGCCATGCACAGCCGCTCGGGCGCACAAAGCACCTACTCCAGCGTCAGTAACAGAATTTGGATTGCCTGTTTCGGCCATTTGTTGCACCAATGCAAAAGTATCAAACGCCAAACGCATGACTTGAGCCGGCACTTCAATGGCCAATTTAGTAGCGGCTTGAATCGCTTTTTTACGGGCTGCTTTTTCTTCTGGTGTAGCATTCGGCAGTGCAAAAGCCGACATAATAGCGTTAAAGGCATTGGTATCATCGTCCACGGCCCGGAGTAGCGCATCTTTAAGGTATTGTCCGGTTTCAGCAGCTGTACCAAATTCCGCCCAGCGTTCATCCCACCCACGTTTATGGCTACTTAGGTTGGCAACCATGGTGGCCAGTGCCGCACCTAATGCACCTACATAAGCACTGATAGAACCACCACCAGGCGCGGGGCTTTCGGAGGCGGTTTCATCCGCAAATGCGCGCAGGTCTTTATCTATCAGGCGTTTATTGACACCCGCATTTTTGTTGGCAATATTGTACTCAATAATTTTTTGTTTAGGATCAAACGCCGAAATTTCGTCCAATCCCATGCTTTTTATCGCAATTTTAATCAATTCCCCTTCACTTACACCCGCGCTCCGCTCTTGTTTGTGCAAAAAGTATTTGCCTGCATCCAGCATTACTTTTAACGGCACCAAGCCTACCAATTCCGAACCTGTTACCCGCATACCCCGTTGGTCGGCACTTTTACAACACGCCTCAAATGCCTCGTGCAATGCCGTCAGTTTAGTATCGGTGATATTCATCGAAATTTGGGCAATGCCGTATTCTTCAATAAACCATCCAATCGCTTTTACGCCTTTGAGCCAACCTTCCTGCCGAATGGGTTCGCCTTGGGCATCTTTCATGGGTTTACCCGTTTTAGGGTCGGTGAGGACGCGCCCTTTTTCCCGAATATCAAATGCAATGGAATTGGCACGCCGCACCGAAGTTGTATTGAGGTTGACATTATAAGCGACCAAAAAATCGCGTGCACCAATCACAGTTGCGCCGCTTTTAGCATTGAATTGCGCTGGGCCAAAATCGGGTTTCCACTCGGGTTGTACTATTTTTTCGGATAAACCCTCGTACTCCCCAGCACGGATCGTTGCTAAGTTTTTGCGCTCGGGTCGGGTGGCCGCTGCTTCATAAAGATATACAGGGAGTTGTATCTCGCGCCCTACGCGTTCGCCCAATTGAGCGGCCCATTGTGCGGTTTCTTCCATCGAAATACCTGCAACAGGGATGAGCGGGCACACATCCGTAGCGCCCATACGCGGGTGTTCACCCGAGTGGCGACTCATATCAATCACCTCGCAGGCTTTTTTTATGGCTTGAAAAGCCGCCTCAATTACAGCACTTGGAGCACCTACAAAAGTGACTACGGTACGATTTGTCGCTTTGCCCGGATCTACATCCAAAAGATGGACACCATCTACGGCTTCAATGGCATCTGTAATTTGCTTAATAATGGCCATATCGCGGCCTTCCGAAAAATTCGGTACGCATTCAATCAGTTGTTGCATCATGGTGCGAAGGTAGGGCTAGTTTGCAAATTGTTTTATCAAAAAAAGAGGCTTTTTAAAATAGAAATGGAGGTAAAGAACAAAAGGAATGTCCGAAAATATCAAAAGCACTATCAACACTGTAATTTAATTGTCAGTTTTACAAATCAAAAACGGTTCTTTTTGTCCTAATTTCGGTTCTTTTTACCCTGAATCCTGATTTTTTCATAATTTCTTTGATTTATTATTGATTTTTTTTTAAAAGCATATAAAAATATATAGAAAAAAATTACCTTTGCGCCCGATATGCCAAACATATTACTTTTAGAGACCGCCACGGAGGTTTGCAGCGTTGCACTATACTCTAACGGCGGCATTGCTGCATTAAGAGAGGATTTGGACTGCAAAAGCCATATTGCTGTGATTACGCTAATGGTGGAAGATTGTTTGAAGTCGATCGGAATGGATTATACAGCATTGGATGCAGTGGCGATTAGTGGAGGGCCTGGCTCTTATACATCATTGAGGACAGGTGCATCGGTAGCGAAAGGGCTTTGTTTTGCTTTGGATATACCGTTGATTGCAGTTGATACATTACAGGCTTTGGCGTGGGGTGCACAACAAACAGTGGATGAATTTGTTATACATATACCAATGTTGGACGCGCGCAGAAATGAAGTTTGGCTCAATGCCTTTGACCATAACTGCAATCCTTTAGGAACGGCGCAGCCTTTGATTTTGGATAACGATGGATTAGAGCAGTATTTGGATCAATTTGGAACAGATACTAAATTTATTTTGTCAGGTAACGGAGTTTTTAAAATAAAAGATACAAACATATCAAAGAACGCGTATGTTTGCGCCATTAAAAAGAACTCGGCGCAATTTTTGGGTTCTTTTGCCGTTGAAAGACTAAATGCTCATCTTACTGAAGACATTGCTTTGTATAGTCCCGTTTACCAAAAACCGCCAAATATCACCATTGCACAACAACCCAAATTTACTCAAATTTAATCAATTTATATTTTCTCTTCGGTTATCGTATCCTAAAATAGAAATGACAAAAGTAAATCATTAGTTACCCAGATGCAAATTGGTACATTTTGATTAATATTTTACCAAAAAATGCAGGTATAACTAAACTTTTAAAAGTAATATTTGTTAATATTTAATCAATTTGTAAGTTTTGCCCTCGGTTAGTGTATCTATTTCATGAAATTAACGTATATTTTATATTGGTCTTTTGTAAACATCCTTTTACAGGCGATCGATGATTTTCTTAATTTTCTTCGCAGAATTTAACGTACCTTATTTTAAAATTTTATTATGGCAAAGTCTAAAAACGAAGTGGCTCCGGCCTCCGCTGTTCCAGAGAATTCAACAGCTCGTTACGTCGATTACACAGAGTTACGCAAAGCAGTATTAGTATTGCGTGCGCTCAACCACAAATTACGTCAAAAGATGCTTGATCTGATCGATCAAGGCGGAAGATTGACTGTTTCTGAAATCTATATCAAATTGCGTATGGAGCAAAGTGTTGCAAGCCAACACCTCGCTATTTTGCGCAGGGCTGGTGTAGTAACTACTGAAAGAGATGGAAAATTCATTTTCTATTCTCTAAATGTAGAAAGAATCCGTGAAATTTCCAAATTGGCGATCGAACTCGCTGCTTAATTGGTAAATGTGATGAGGCTGCCTCACAAGTAGATCATTGGTCACTTATGATTCAGCCTCATCTTCACATTTTTTATAGACTAACCTTCCTCTGTAAATATCCTTCCCCGGAGTAGGATTTATCGTTTTTATTTCCAATAAAGAAAATTTGGAAATAATTACTTGATACTCCTTTCTGATTCCTTTCTGCTATTTCTTTCTGCTCGAAATGCCAACAGGCTCAACATAAATCCTTACTACATTTTTGTTCCAACAGTCCTACTATTATTGCAATTCGCATATATTTGCGACTTCTAATCATTTTAGCCAACTTGTAATTATGAACGAACGACTCCAATCCCTCGATATATTCAGGGGTCTCACTATTGCATTTATGATTATCGTAAATACGCCAGGCGATTGGTCGATGGCTTACGATGTTTTAGAACACGCTAAATGGCACGGTTTTACACCTACTGATCTCGTTTTTCCCTCCTTTGTATATATAACAGGTGTGTCGGCTTGGTTTTCTTTTAAACGAAACGGGCATACGCCCTCACCAGACTTATTGAAGAAAATTTGGAAACGTACGCTAATTATTTTTTTAATGGGCGTAGGGCTGTATGCTTTTCCTTTTTACACTTCGTCGCCTGCCAACTGGCGTATTCCCGGTGTTTTGCAACGGATAGCTTTGTGTTACGGCATTGGCTCCACGTTATGTCTGTATCTGAATAAAACACAAATCATTGGTTTGTGCGCTGCGTTATTACTCGGCTACTGGGGTATAATGTTGGGCTTTGGTGATCTAACTTTGGCCGGCAATGCTGTATTAAAACTCGACCTTTGGCTACTGGGCGAAAACCATCTATACCACGGCGAGGGCGTGGCTTTCGATCCCGAAGGCTTGCTGAGTACTATACCTTCTTTAGGTACTTTCCTGATTGGTTACCTCACCGGACAGTATATTGGTTTGAATACCGACAGGCAAAAGGTATTCAATAATCTTGCCATTTGCGGGGCGTTACTGGTCATTTCCGGTGTTATTTGGCATTTTGCATTCCCAATCAATAAAAAATTGTGGACAAGTAGTTATGTCTTATTCGCAGGTGGATTATCCATGATTTTGTTCAATACCTGCTATTATTTGGTGGATATTGCGGGTGTAAAAAACTGGGGCAAACCCTTTATTGTATTTGGAACAAATGCCATTCTAGCCTATATGGTTTCGGAATTATTAGTAATTGGTATGAGTACATTTTACAGGGTAAAAACAGCAACGGGTACTACCGATGGCCACGAAGCATCTTACAATGCTCTTTTTGCCTCATGGTTGGGCCACACAGAGTTTGCATCCTTCATGTACGCTTTGGCTTACACAGGTCTGTGTTGGTTGGTGGTCTATTTGTTTTATAGAAAAAATATATTTTTGAAGGTGGGTTAAGGAATATTAAGCCAACGTAAATTATTGCGAGGCGCGTCATAAATAATATTGACTTAACAAGGGTGTTGCTATATACGGATTACCTTCGTACATACGTACCATCATTAATTATGACGAATTACCCTTTTGTCTCCATTATTATCCCCACCCGCAACGAAGAGAAAACAATAAGTGCTACTATTGCTCAGTATGAGCCATTTCTTGCAAAGTATAATTTAGAAATTATCATCTCCGATGCTAATAGTACAGATGCTACGGTGCAGGAGGTGGAATATTGGCTTCAAAAACATGGTAGTCGAATTAAATTGGTACAGCCCCAAGGTAAGCAAAATATTGCCATTGGGCGCAATGCTGGTGCAAGTGTTGCCACTGGTTTTGTCCTCTTTCATACCGATGCAGATGTTCGAATACCGCAGCCAGATCTGTTTTTTAAGTCTTTAATTCGATTTTTTGCCCAGCCCAAATGGGTGGCAGCTACTACGCCTATCCGTATCTACCCAGAAGAGGCGACTATTACCGATCGGGTATATCATTGGTTGATGAATACAACCATACGCGCCTCTATCCCACTCCGATGCAGTATTGCTAAGGGCGAATCGCAAATTGTGTTGCGCTCCTGTTTTGAACAAATTGGCGGTTACAATGAGCAACTTGTGGCAGGCGAAGATTGCAATTTGTTCTTTCGCCTACAAAAAGAAGGCAAAGTTGCCTATTTGTCAGATCTTGAGGTGCACCATTCGCCACGCCGTTTCCGTCAATATGGATATTGGAAAGTGAGCTACCAGTATTTTATGGAAGGTGTATCGCGTTTGTTTGCACGAAAATCCTTTGCCAAAGAGTGGAAAGTGGTGCGTTAATTACTGTGTAAAATAATCTAATTTATATTTTCTAATTGGCTCTATTGTCGAAGGAAATTTAAAGCCCTGTCCAAATTGCCCAATGTGGTGAGGATTGAGCCGAACGGTGCAGAACGAAGAGCCGTTAGGCTCGGATCATGTTGTAGCGGCGGATTTCAATCCGCCCCAATTTTACGCAACCATTTAAGAGCCGTAGGCTCGGTACATATTCCGTTATTTCAAATCTTCAAAGTAATTTTTTTCTAAAGTATTGATTTTCAATTAAAAAACGAAACAAACAATTATCCTTTCACCAAAGTGTGTCCCCCCTTTTTATTTCCCCCAATAAAAAAAATTAAAAAATATTAATCTGCCGTAGTTTGAATTGTAAAAACGATTACATTTGAGCCTCCGTTTTTAAATCGAAAATCACGGAACCTTATTTTCGGCAGCACTCCATACCGCTGCCGTTATATTTCAGACTAACGACTAACAGATTCATCATCTATGCAGCCAACCAATATTGAGGATCCAGAATACTTCCACAAAGTAGTGGATTGCCAATACGCATGCCCTGCCCACACGCCTGTACCAGAATATATCCGACTCATTGCAGCCGGTCGTTACACGGAGGCTTATATGGTCAATTGGGAATCTAATGTGTTTCCCGGTGTTTTAGGTCGTACTTGCGACCGCCCCTGCGAACCTGCCTGTAGGCGCGTACGCGTAGAAGAAGCACCCGTAGCCATTTGTAGATTGAAACGTACTGCTGCCGATTATAAAGGCGAAGTACAGGATTTGATGCCAACCGCTCCCGCTATTAAAAATGGTAAAAAAATCGCGTTGATCGGTGCCGGCCCAGCCTCCTTAACCGTAGCACGGGATCTTGCGCCATTGGGTTACGAAATTGACCTGTACGATAACCTAAGCAAAGGTGGCGGTATGATGCGCAGCCAAATTCCTTCGTTTCGATTGCCGGAATCGGTACTGGATGAAGAAGTGGGCTATATCCTTAATATGGGTATTCAAACGCATTTCAACCACTACGTATCGAGTATGCGCGATTTGCTGACAAAAGGCTATGATGCCATATTTGTAGGTACTGGCGCACCAAGAGGCCGTGATTTGCCCGATTTACCAGGTCGCAAAGAAGGTGCGGCCAATATTCATATCGGTATCGAATGGCTGGCAAGCGTTGCTTTTGAGCATACTTCCAAAATTGGTAAAAAAGTGATTGTCCTCGGTGGTGGAAATACCGCGATGGACTGCTGCCGTACTTCCCGCCGATTGGGTGGCGATGAGGTAAAAGTAATTGTGCGCAGCCCGTTCTCGGAGATGAAAGCGTCTCCTTGGGAAATTGAGGATGCACAGCACGAAGATATTCCATTTATGAACAACCACGTGCCGCTGAGTTTTGAAATCAAAGAAGGCCGTTTGGTTGGAATGACTTTTGAAAAAGTACACCCTGTTTTCGATGCCAATGGCAAACGCAGTATGCAGCCTACCGGCGAACCACACGTATTTGTGGAAGCCGATGATGTTATTATTGCCGTGGGCCAAGAAAATGTATTCCCCTGGATCGAGCGCGACCTCGGAATGGAATTTGATAAATGGAATGTTCCGGTAGTGGATAAAGTGACTTTTGCTTCCACATTGCCGAATGTGTTTTTTGGCGGCGATGCGGCTTTTGGCCCTAAAAATGTCATCACAGCGGTAGCGCATGGCCACCAAGCCGCTATTTCCATTGATCTATATTGCCAAGGCGAAGATACACTGAAGCGGCCTGCGCCATTTACCAATCTTATTTCCCAAAAAATGGGCATCCACGAATGGATGTATGATAGCGGCGTCGCTTCCGATCATCGCTTTGCTGTGCCACACGCTGAAAAACGCAAAACCTTGGCCGACCGTAAAGTAGAAGTGGAACTCGGTTTTGATGAACAATTGGCTTTCAAAGAAGCACAACGTTGCCTGAATTGCGATGTGCAAACGGTATTCAACACCAGCCGCTGTATCGAATGCGATGCTTGTATGGATATTTGCCCTACCTCGTGTATCACCTTTACCGAAAATGGCGAAGAAGAAGACCTCCGTACAAGACTCATGGCACCTGCAAACGTGCTGAGCCAAGACTTATACGTGTCCAGTGACCTAAAAACTGGTCGCGTCATGATCAAGGATGAAAATGTATGCCTCCATTGCGGGTTATGCGCCGAAAGGTGTCCAACCGCCGCTTGGGACATGCAAAAATACTTGTACAATACGGCAAAATCTTGTTCTTCTCATTTTTAAAATGCGCCTATCAACTCATATAATATGCATCAATTGAGTGCCTTAAATGACTTTGTGGTCCGATTTGCCAATGTGAATGGCACTGGTTCGGCTTCTGCGAATTTGGTTTTTACCAAGTCTATTTTCCGGATGGGGATTCCCGTTTCTCCTAAAAATATATTCCCGTCCAATATCCAGGGCTTGCCCACTTGGTACGAAGTCCGCATCAGCGAAAAAGGCTATCTTGGTCGCCGTGCGGGTATCGATATTATGGTTTGCCTCAACCCACAGTCGATGCAAAAAGACGTGGCAAGTGTAAAACCCAACGGCTATTTTATCTACGACAGCACCAAAATACTACACCAGGTGTTTGTCCGCGAGGATATTCACTATATTGGTATCCCGATGATGGAGATGTGTTTGGAGCATTTTAGCGATCCGAGGCAACGGCAGCTGTTGAAAAATACCATTTATGTAGGCGCGCTTACGGCGTTGCTGGATATGGAGGTAGAAACAGTAAAAGCCGTTATTTCTGAGCAATTCAACGGCAAAGAAAAGATTATTCAACCCAATTTCAAAGCCTTGGAAATGGGTATCCAATATGTAAAAGACCATTACCAATATCCACTTGGGCTTCGGCTCGAACGCCGCGATAAAGTGGGCGATGCGATTTTGATGGATGGCAACGCCGCCTGCGGATTGGGTGCGGTGTATGCGGGCGCAACAGTGGCAGCATGGTATCCGATTACGCCTTCTACTTCATTGGTCAATTCTTATGAAGAGTATGCGGAACAATTGCGGATTGATCCAGTAACCGGTAAAAAGAAATTTGCGGTAGTGCAAATGGAAGATGAACTGGCGGCCATTGGAGTGGTCATTGGCGCATCTTGGAATGGTGCGCGGGCATTTACTGCAACCAGCGGCCCGGGTGTTTCGCTAATGAATGAGTTTTTGGGATTGGCTTATTTTGCTGAAATACCCACCGTATTGGTAGATGTGCAACGCGGCGGCCCTTCCACGGGTATGCCCACGCGTACCCAACAGTCGGATATTCTATTGGCGGCTTATGCTTCTCATGGCGATACCAAACACGTATTGCTGTTCCCTTCTGATCCCAAAGAGTGCTTTGATATGATGTCGGATGCTTTTGATTTGGCCGAACGCCTGCAAACACCCGTTATTGTAATGACCGATCTTGATTTGGGGATGAACGAAAACATGTCGCCACCGCTGGAATGGGACGATACCCGCACCTACGATCGCGGCAAAGTACTCGATGCCGAGGGCTTGGAAAGTGCCGCTAAATGGGGTCGTTACCTCGATGTGGATGGCGATGGCATTTGTTACCGAACATTACCGGGGACACACCCCGATAAAGGCGCGTATTTCACCCGTGGTACTTCGCGCGATGAGTATGCCAAATATACTGAAGAAGGTGACGTATATGTTCGGAATATGCAGCGTTTGCAGCGGAAATGGGAAACGACCAAGACCGTTGTACCTAAACCTGAACTGTTGCAGGCAACCAACAAGAGTAAAAAAGGATTGCTGTTTTTTGGTACTTCGGCGCATTCTACGCGGGAAGCACTGGATATTTTGGCCGAAAAAGGCGAAGTGTATGATGCTTTGCGCTTGCGTTCGTTCCCTTTTTCACCCGAAGTGGAGGCTTTTGTGGCCGCGCATGATGTGGTGTATGTCATTGAGCAAAACCGCGATGCACAATTACGCACTTTGATGATGGCCGAGATGGGCGCATCGCCAGATAAACTAAAATCTATTTTAAACTACGATGGCGCGCCGATAACAGCAGCCACGATTTGTGAGCAAATTATTTAAAACTGATTTGTTCGATTCAAGCAAATCATCCAGTCAAATTTAATACAACCTAACGATATGAGTTTTGTAAGACCCATTTTTACGCATCCCGATCTGCCCAAAAATGCAGTTGGCTTTACGATTAAAGATTACGAAGGCGCACTTTCTACACTTTGTGCAGGCTGCGGACATGATTCAGTGAGTGCTGCTATTATTCAATCTTGTTTTGAATTAGCCGTGGAACCGCACCGTGTGGCCAAACTATCGGGTATCGGTTGTTCGTCCAAAACACCGACCTATTTTCTGAGCAATGCGCACGGATTCAATTCGGTGCATGGCCGTATGCCCTCGGTGGCAACGGGTGCCAATTTGGCGAATAAAGAACTGATGTACCTCGGTGTTTCGGGCGATGGTGATTCCGCTTCTATCGGAATGGGACAATTTGTGCATGCTATCCGCCGCAACCTGAACATTACCTATATTATTATGAACAATGGCTGTTATGGTTTGACCAAAGGCCAAGATTCAGCCACCGCCGACCGGGGTTCCAAAGGCAAATCGGGGGAAGAAAACCCTTATGGCCCTATTGATATGGCAGGTTTGGCGTTGGAATTGGGTGCTACTTTTGTAGCGCGTAGTTTTTCGGGCGATAAAACGCAATTGATACCTTTGATCAAAGCGGCTATGTCGCACCCGGGTTTTGCTTTTATTGATGTGATTTCGCCTTGCGTAACGTTCAATAACAACGTGGGCAGCACCAAATCCTACGATTATACCCGCGAACATGTACAAGCCACTGCGCAAGTAGATTTTGTGCCGTATATGAAGGAAATTACCACGCAATATGAAGAGGGCAGTACAAAATCTGTTCGTTTGCACGATGGTTCGTATATTCAACTCCACAAATTGGCCAAAGACTGGGATCCAGAAGACCGCCAAGCGGCCATGCTGCGGATTTACCAAGGCAAAGTAAACAACGAAGTACTTACAGGGCTGCTTTATATTAAACAAGAAGCACCCGAATTGCACGAAATATTAGAAACGGTGGATAGGCCA